>NZ_QUFG01000014.1:0-69399 GCF_003478405.1 Faecalibacterium sp. AF28-13AC
GAAACGTTCCACTACTATTATCCCATGGGTGTCCATCCGCCGGGAGATTTGACGGTTACGATCATTTGGCTGTGGAAACATATTTAATTTTCGCAGTTCAGGCGGACTTGGACGGTAAACACACCGTCTTTCTTTTTCGTATAGAAGTCACCATGATTCTCCTGAACGATACGATTTATGTTCTTTAGTCCGTAACCGTGATACTCTCCGATGCGGATGCTACGGACGGTATCGCTGTATGGATTCTCAAGCCGATAAAAGAGACTGCGATACTGCTTGCGCAGTTGTAGATGAATGATTCTCTGTTCCGCTGGCAAGTCGCAACAGGCTTCAATGGCGTTGTCAAATGTGTTTCCGATAATGATGCTCAAAGACAACGATGAGATCGTCAGAACTTCAGGAATCGTCACATCCAGTTTGACCTTGATGTTATTCTTCTCTGCGATTCGCAGGTAATAATTTAAAAGAGCATCCACAACAGGGTTTCCGACAGCAGAAACATTTGTGGAACGCTCAAAAATATCCGTGGCAGCTTGTGCAATCTTGTGAAGTTCTTCGGTATCGCCGTGTTCTGCAACCGCCTGCATCGCCAGAATATATTTCTTCACATCATGCCGCAGGGAACGGACTTCTTCCTGACGTTCTTTGAGCTGCTGGTAGTATTCCATTTGAAGATTGTACTGCTGCTCGTTGAACTTGACTTTGAATTTTTCCAGTTCATTTTCCCGGAGAGCTTCCACATAGAACACAATCAGGATGTTTATAAGGAGAAGCACAGCCATAAGGCCGACCATATAATCCGGGAAATACTCATCCGCAGCATGATACTGTGCTACATAACAAACCGCGATGCTTGCGACTTGGATTGCAATGATTGGCAACAGCCATAGGATGCGCAGAGCATTTCCTTTTCGGCTGAAAAAATGTGAGACCAGGACTACGAGCAGAATTTGTATCAGGTTTGAAAAAACGACATAAATCAACCGTGCTGCCCCAGCTTGCATCAGAATGTCGGTGTCCGGGATGCGCAGTCCAATCAGGAGCATTGCAAACACTTCCACCAAAGCAGCCAGTGTAAAGAAAGCTCCACTTGCGAAAAACGCCTGCCATGGCCGCACTTCGTAGAATAGCAACGCAAGGAGGAATCCGCCAACCAAAAGATAGACTGTGCGCTGCGTCACCCAATTCGGAAATAAGCTCAAAGCACACTGCCCAGCGATAAAAAGTGCAACATACACATAGAACCATCTTGAAATGGGTTCCTTTTGAGGAAACAGCCGACCGATGAAAAGCAGCAACAGGGCGATGTTGGCAAAACTCCCTGCAAACTCAACGAAATAATAAAGCATCATCTTCCCAAATAAGCGTTGAAATTTTGATTGAACTCCTGACGCTTCCTCCTGCTGATCGGCAGCTGATGTCCGCTGGAAAGAAAAACGGCGGTTCCAGTAGCGTAAACAATGTGTTCCATATTGACAAGATAACTTTTGTGTGGCGACACGAAGCATCGTTTGGGAAGCTGCTCCAAGGCTTCAGGAATGCTCATTCTCAATGTAAGGTCTTGCTCCTTGCAGTGGATCAGAACTTTATGTCCGTGGCTTTCCAGAAAGTAAATGTCCGATGTTTCCAAGGACATGGTGACACCATCGTATTCAATCGTGAAATGTTTGGAGTTCAGTTCCTGAAGGACGGCATCCATCGCCGCAGCGAACAGCGTCTGATCCAAGGGCTTAACAAGATAACGGAATGCAATACCATATCCCTGCACAGCATATTCGTGCCGCTTCGTGACAAATACCACCAAGGGATGCTTCTCCATTTGAATCAGAGATTGTGCCAGCTGAAAGCCGTTGGATGGCATCTCAATGTCGAGCAGCAGCAAATCAAAGGATTTCTTCTGCATCTGCAATTCGCTCAGAAGTTCATTCCCATCCATGTAAGTTTCAATGTCAAAGCAACCTTGCACATCGTACTGCTGAACGCTTTGAACAATGCCATCAAGGTCTGACTTCTCATCATCGCAGACTGCAACATGGTACTTCAGCATTTCGACAACCTCCACAAAATAATGTCCTGATACTATTATAGACTGTGCAAAGGCTCCTTACAAGTAGCCTGACCTACCACTTTTGTCACCAGAACGACCAGTTTTGCCAAACCTCTTGATTTTGTTGAAATTTATGATACAGTGAAGCAAAAATCAGAAGATAAGGTGGCGCAACTGCAATGTGGGAACGCACGCTGTCTCAGAAATTAGTCCGTCTTTTCTGCGAACAAAAAGTGGTAGACGAATCAAAAGCGGATGCGTATGTCTATGGGTACGAGTTGCTCATATCATCTGTTGTGAGCATTCTGCTTGTCATCCTCATCTCAATTATATGTGGTGATGTTCGATACTCGCTTTCATTCTTGATCGGCTTTATCCCGCAGAGAATCTACATTGGTGGCTATCATGCAACGTCGCACACCAGATGCTATCTGGCATTTACCGGACTGGCACTTATCTGCATTTTGCTGAGTAAAGTAATTGCAGCAAATAACCTTTTTCGTATTATAACAACAGTAGCTCTTTTGGGTATCTCTATCTTTTTCTCTCCGATAGAAGCAAAGAATAAGCCTTTGGGCAAAAAGAAGCGGTTAAGCTATAAGATGATCGTATCTGTTCTTTCGTCAATAGATTTCCTACTTGCCATTTTCAATGTGCTTCCATACACACGTCATGTGGTTTGCTACTATCTCTCCAAATGGGTGTTGATTGTATTCGCAATAATTCCTTTGATTTAACAGAAATTTAATGCCAACTTTTGTAGATAAGGAGGTGATAACATGAAAAAGAACAAATGGATGCTGCTTCTTGTCGCTTTTATTGCATTTTTGGTATTGGTTTATTTTATTGGTGCGCGCCTTAATGCAACGGCAGAGGCATTGACAATTATTTCTCTCTGCATCGGCATACTGGTCATTTATTTAGTCGTAAAAGCAATCAAATCAAAATAAGGAAAGGAAAATATGATCATGAGTACAAGAAAATTTATCAAAAAACTTACTGCGAGTCTGCTTTTTATTGCGGTTGTAATGTCGTTTGGCACTCAGTCTGCCTTCGCTGAATCGAATTCACCGAAAGCTACCGTTAAGAACAATGTTGTTACTTTTAGCAATCTCGATCAACTGAAGGCAAACGAGAAGCTCACCATTGCGGTAGTTGACCGTAATGGTGAGCCAGCAACTATTACTATCGAGTCAGTGGGAAATTCAATTTCTCGTGTAGCGAAATCGTCGAATTCTTGGAAAGTTTCGTACAACGGAGTGGTGATTCGTGCATATTTTTATATGACAGTGACGAATAACAAAGTCACAAATGCATGGGACTATTCAATTACAACTTTGGGTTCCACATATAGTGATGCAAGTCTGACGTATAACTCCAGTTCGGCAAAACTTACCTTTACCAGTAACGCTTATAATGGTATTGCTTCTCATACTTGCTGGTTGAAGGGAACTCCTCGCGGAACAAACAATGAAGTTGATGTAACGTATTCTATGTAATGTGGAGGATAATATGAAACGGAATCCCCAAGAACTGCTTTTTTCCCTGAGTAAAATCGCATGTGCTTTTGCAATGGCAATTGCAGTCTTAAGTGTGAATAGCACCTGCTGCTTTACGGCATACCAACCGGACGTTCCCGACTCTCTTGATTATGACTGAAACCACATAAGATATGTTGTGTAAAAATAATGTGGGGTGATGCCAGTAAGGTTGAATATACTGCAAAAAAGTTTTCATATAAATAAAAACAACATATATTCATTTTGGAGGAATACTATGAAATCGGTGAAACACCTTTGGGCATCGTTACTAATTGTTATGGCGTTTGTAATTATCTGTCCGACAGCATTAGCGGCGACCGGTAACTCTTCGCAGATACATTCAAAAAATCCTGTGGATGCTTATCCTAATTCGACAGTTGGCGTCATTCATTTTTATATTGATGACGGAAAGCTGATTGTTTATGACCCTGACGAACGTACTAGCGTACGGGGCGATACAGGAACCGCAACGATTTACTGGACCATTCCGGGACAGGTTTTTTGGTCAATATCTTCTAATATTTCTGGGCCGATGGTGTTCTCTGGAAGTGTGAGTACAACAGCTGGTGATTATTGCCCGCTTAATGGCATTAGTTTTGATGGTTATGTTAGCGGTCTTGTAGATGTTCAAATGATGCCTGGTAGCAATTATGCAACATTGGAAGGATCAATGTTAGATATTCAAGGTGTTTCCTATGTGTTGCCGGGAGTCGAAGCGTATATGTATCATTGATTATCGGATAGAACACATGGAAAATCATATGGAAGATAATGACATTCCGAAATTTCGCACTTATCGTGGAGAAATCGAATTTGAAGGAACGTTAATACAGGCTGATATTTTTATTGACAATAAAATGCTTGAAGACAGAAACAGCTTTTTAATAAGTTTTTTGTGCAAATCTAATAAGATGTATAAAATGATTTGCAGAAATGTTTTAAAAAAGGAAGGATATTATATAAATCTAAAACTCAATGGTGTAAAATTGAAAACCCGTGTCCTTTCAGTGTCGCAAAGCTTTATTGATAGTAACTCGGAAACATATAGAATTGGCCTTATGTGTTCTAATGATTTGCGCATCTAAATCAAAAGACAGTCGATGGTACGGTTCGGAGCGAAGTATCAACAAATCAACAGCCCTCTATTTGCAACGACTGCAAATAGAGGGCTGTTTTGTTTGCTTTGGATATTTTAATTAAAGGTCAATCTTCTAATATGCCATGGTCACAGCCAAGTGAGAGATAATGCTCAATCTCACCACTCAGCACAAGCTGGACGTACTCTAAGGGCTTGTTATATAGTAGCCAGTCCAGTTCTGCTCGCTGCGCAGGGGTGTTGCCGTATTCGTCCTCAATGGAGATACAATCAATGGAAAGGGTGGTGCCATCTTCAAATCGGGCTTCCACCCGGTTGGTGTCCATGTTGTAGTGGCAGGAAAGCACTTTTTGAGAGTGATTATGGTCGAAATTCTGATTTTGTTTCATTTGAATAGCTCCTTTAATGACTTTGAAATTTGATTTTCAACAAAATGAGGTCTCTTTTTTCTTTTTCTTAAGTCACCTATCCGCACTATCCTGCATCGCAGGCGTTCACCACATAATCGAATTTCTTGCTGCGGAGCAGTTTGCGCAGAACATTGAACTGCGGCTTCTTGGTATTGTGTACCAGCAGTTTCCACTCAACAGGGAGAATCGGCAAATCCTCAAAACGCCAGTTTTCATAGCGTTCATCGTAATGTTCCGGGGCCGCATACTCTGCCAGATGCCCCAGACACCAGCTTACCACGCAATCCCCACCCTCCAGATACCCGTCCTCCTGCCGATATGCACCGATCACTTTTGCAATGGATTTCGATACGCTCGGTTTTTCTGCAATCACCAGATATTTCAACGCTTTCTCCTTTTTGAAAAAAGCAGGGATAGCCTTTCGACTACCCCTGCATCCTTATGTTACGGTTTTTTTATGTGTCGTTCTCGTTGTCCTGCTGGTTATCCTCGTTTACCGTTGTAAGGCTCTGGTCGGTTTCCAGATTTTCACTCTGCGGCGTTTCTTCCTTCGGCTTCGGCTTATAAATGTAGAAGTAGAAGAAAGCACCTGCACCGCCCAGTGCCGCCACGAACACCAGCAGCAGAATCTTATTCATGCCGCCGCTCGATTCTTCTTTCTGTTCTTCGATTTCTACATCCGGGGTAGGTTCGGGTTTGGTTTCGGGCAGAACTACCGCAGGCGTTTCTTCTTCCTGCTTGCCGTTCCGTTCTTCATCGTCCAGAAACTCCTGCAAATCGTACTCGTCGATCATCGAGAGCATATAGACGTTTTCGCTGTTTCGCGCCCGGTCGATCACCAGAAAGAATGTGTTGCCGCCCTTGGTCTTTACTGTGAAGAACTCCTTGCTGGGGTCATCCACGATGTTATCCTCCACCTCGCCGTTGCCTGCGATGGTGAACGGGATTTTTTCTTCCTCGGTCGGTTCCTCTTCCTCGATCACCTGTGTCGGTTCCTCCATCACTTCAGTGGTGTCCACAAAGGCAAAGGCCGGGGTCGAAAAGCCCACTGCCATCAGCAGGGTCAGAATTGTGCTGGGGATAACAACTCCCAGCCGTTTAAGCATCTTTTTCAATCGCTTCCTCCGTTTCTGCTTCCTCCGAAGCGTTGTTTACAGTGGTCAGGAACGTCACGTTGCCCGCCTGAATGTTGTCCAGCAGAGCCAGCAGTTCGCGCCCGCCCATCTTGGTGCTGCGGATGGCACGAATGATCTCGCTGTCCTCTTCCTTTTTCTGTGCTGCCCGGATGGTTCTCAGCCGTTCTTCCAGTTCCGCGATCTGCTGTTCCGTTTTTTCGGCTTCATCCAGATATTTCTGTAATTTTTTGCCCATCGGTCCTCCTTTCAGTTGATGCGGCCAAAGCCTAAAAAGTGGCTTTGCCAGTAGGTCGAATTGATACTGGTGTAGGAAATAGGATCGCCGCAGTGGATCATCATGCCATTGCCGACGTAGATTCCAACGTGCGACGCACCAGTGGTGTTATAGGTTTTCTCAAAGAAGATCAAGTCACCAGGCTGTGCATCCGCAGGAGAAACATAACTGCACTTTCCGCGCAGACCGTTAGCTGTTGTACGCCCAACGCTCCATCCATTGCCGCTGTTATTGATGACCCAGCAAACGAAGCCAGAGCAGTCAAAACTGGTGCTTGGGGAACTTCCGCCCCACACATACGGCATACCAAGATACTTTTCGGCTTCCTCAATCATCCTTGCGAACTTTTCATCCGAAAGGGCTTCCGAGGGAATGTCGTACTTGAAGCCACCGCCGGAGCCACCAGCACCACCACCTATGCCGATACTGCCCGTTGTGCCGCCGCTGTAAGTCGGTGATCCTGCGCCGAACAGTTCGGGGCGGTTGCCGTAGGTCAGGTTGTAGGCATCGTATCGCCCGGTCTGCTTCTGGTTCATGTTCTTCCGCGCGATGGTATCGAAGCCCTTATTTTTCAGCAGGACATTGAGGATTTTGTACTCATACTCCACTTCTTCCTGATAAGTATAGGTTTCCATGCTGACGTTTCCAAAAGCGTCTATCGTTGGCCGAACCCCTACTCTGGTTTCCATGCGAGTGTGAATCTCAATAGTTTCCCACACTTTCAGGAGATACTGCTGCTTGAACAGTTCCTTGATAACAGGCTTGACCTGCCCTCTGGTGAACTGCTCATAAACTGCCGTCAAATGAGAAATCAGCTGATACGGGTCATGCCCGATCTCATCCAGCTGATAACGGTATTCATCATAGCCCGGATGTGTGGATTCCATCTGCCGAATCTGTTTATCCAGTTCCTTTTCCAGTTCCAGATAATCCTCTTCCGCACCTTTCATGTCGGCATCCTTGCTGGGGTAGGTTGTTCCCACAAAGGTACTACCCGTTCCCTGAATCGCTGCACCACAGCTTGAAAAGGCCCCCAGCATGACCATCACCAGAAGGATGCCAACACCAATACTGACCCACAGGGTTTTATTCTGCACGACGATCTCCTGCACCGCCGCTTTCGCTTTCTCCGTAATGGTGTTTGTTGCCGCTGCTGCCTGCTTGCTGGCGGAAGTTCCGGCTTTCTGGCCGCGCTTGGCGGCTGCATAGGCATCCTTATACTGCTTTTTCTGGTAAAACTTCGCACCGACTGTTTTTGCTTCACCTCCTGCGGCAGTCGGTGGCGGCTGGGGCTGTTTCTTTTTCAGCGACGGTTCTGCTGCATTTTCCGCCGTACCACCCTCGCTCTCGGAGAATTTCAGGCGGCTGGACTTCTGATCCTCGCCACCTCTTTTCTCTGCTCTGGCAGATTTGTCTTTGGGCTTTTTTCTACCTTTGACAAAGTGGTGCAGGCGTTCGGCGGCTTCTTCCGACTTGTGAGCAGCTTCCACGCCGGAATTGTCCTTTTCTACCTGATGTACTTTCTGATGAGCAAACCCGGTGGCGGTGTCCGCTCCTTTCTTGGCCACCTTCTTAACGCCCATTCCTACGCCACGGACAATACCGCCTTTTTCATCTTCAAAAGAAAGTCGGCCTTTCTTTGTGGGCGGCTCTGCATCCGATTCCACAGGCGCATCCTTCGGCTTACCATCCTCCTGATGGGCTTTGTAATAGTCTGCGCTCTGCTTGGCGGTGCTGTGATGCCGGGGTACATCCTCCTCCCCGTCCCCGGCATCCATGCACCGTTCTTCTTCCACGATAGTTTCTTCATCCGTTTCCTTTTCCGCAGTTTCTTTTGCCAAATCTTCCTGCTCCGGCTTTTCTTCTGCGGTTGCGGACTTCTGTTCCCCGGTGCGGAGGTTTTCATCCACCAGACCATCCTTGGTCATTTTCTGGACGATTTTATCTCTGCCCCGAAACTTTTTGTCTGCTATGGAAATCACCTCCTTCCGGCTGGAGCCGTCATGCGATCAGGGCTGCGTGGGTTTCCCACTTATCAAGCACCTGTTCCAGCTTCCGGGCAAAGGCGATCAGACGGGCATTCACTTCCTCACGGTCCAGATAACCGTGGGCTTCCATGTGAAAGCCGTCAGTCAGTTCATCGGCCAGTGTGCCAACGGCGTAAAAGTCCTCCAGCACCGTATGCACTACCGATTCTTCATCTTGGAAGTTGAGCGGCTCCACCTCATCGAAAGGCGGACCGGAATCGCTTTCGTGCGGCTCCATGTCAGAGTGATGATGAATCTTACGGCTCAGTCGGTCAAAAATGTTCGGTGTGTTCATGCTTCTTTTTTCTCCTTGTATTTTCCCATCTCATTGGGTTTCGTTGTCATCAGGCTGTACAGTTTCAGCGATGTATCGAACTTATCCTTGAACGGGATAATCGTGTTACCGTAGAATAGTAGTCCCTCGCCCTCGTTGCTGTTCGTCACATACGACAGCTGGAACGGCGAAATATTCAACTGCTTGGCAAGGATTTGCCGGTCGCCAGATGCCTGGTTGAGCATATAAATAAAATCGCTGTTCTCGAAGATGTTCTCGATTTCCCGGCTGGCCAGCAAATCCTTAATGTTCTGCGTAATTCCTGTCGGTACACCGCCCCATTTTCGGAACCGCTTCCAGATTTCGACGCTGTATGCAGCGGTCTGTTCCTCTTTCAGCAGGAGGTGGAACTCGTCTATATAGTACCGGGTGTTCTTTTTGCTGTTGCGGTTGATGGTAACGCGGTTCCAGACCTGATCCTGGACGATGAGCATACCCAGTTTTTTCAGCTGTTTGCCCAACTCTTTGATGTCGAAACAGATAATTCTGTTATCCAGTTCCACATTCGTCTGATGGTTGAACACACGCAGCGAACCATTGACGTAGATTTCCAGTGCCGTGGCGATACGCTGCGCCTGCCGCTCCTTCTGCTCACGCAGACAGTCGTACAGATCACCAAGCGTCGGCATATTCTCCGGCTTCGGATCGTTCAGATACTTCTGATAGACCAGCGGCAGGCAGCGGTCTATGACCGACTTTTCTTCCGGCTCCATGCCATCCCGTGCGCCCATAATCAGTTCGCACAGGGAAAGAATAAAGTCCGATTTCATGCCCAGCGGGTTATCATCGTCCGCGTAGTTCAGATTGATGTCCATCGGGTTGATGTAGTCCTTACTGGTGGACGAAATATGGATAACCTGACCGCCCAACGCTTCCACCAGCGGATAATACTCGCCCTCCGGATCTGCCACGATAATATCGTCCGTTGTGGTAAAGAACACGTTGGTGATCTCACGCTTTGCACTGAACGACTTACCGCTTCCGGGTGTGCCGAGGATCAGGCCATTTGGGTTTTTCAGCTGCTTCCGGTCTGCCATAATCATGTTGTTGGACACCGCGTTCAGACCGTAATAGAGGGAATCTCCCTCCATGAAAAGCTCCTGCGTGGTGAAGGGAACAAAGATTGCTGTTGAGGTGGTGGTCAGTGCGCGCTTGATGGGAACAAGATTATTGGCCAGCGGCAGGCTGCTCATAAGCCCCTGCTCCTGCAGATAATCCAGACGGTTCAGAGTGCAGTTGAACTTCTGAGCGATACCCGCAGTCTGAAACACAGCACTATCCAACTCCTGTTTGGTCTTGGCTGTATTGAGGAAAAGCACCGTAACAAGGAACATACGCTCATTACGGCTCTGCAGATCATCCAGAATCTTCTTGGCCTCGCCACCATAAGTTGCAAGGTCGCTCGGAATAATTTCCATATCATAACCAGACCTCACAGCTTTCTTCTGTTCCTCAATTTTCATACGGTCCAGGTCGGTAATTTTGCCTTTAATCAGTTTGATGGCTTTCAGCTGGTCTACCGACTGCACATGGATACTGACCACCAGATTTTTGTCCATATCCAGAAACTCGGCCAGCACCTTATCCGTCAGTTCCGGGGCAAGGATGTTCAGGTAGGATGCAGCACCGTAGGTGTCGCCCATCATAAAGTCCTTGCCGCTTTTGAACAGGAAACTGGTCGGAGAAATGAAGTCCTTGGTCGTCATGCCGCTCTGCAGGATGCGGTCATAGCTGAAGTCAAACTTCTGCTGTTCCTCCTGATGAAAGGTTTCGTACATGATCTGCAGCCGTTCCACGCCGTTCAGCGGGTAGGCTTTCACGCCCAGCACCTTGAAATTATTGAGAATATCGGTTTCGATACGCTCTAACCGGGGCTTTGCTTCCCGGACACTCTTTGCTTCGATGCTGAACGTAATGTACTTCGTGCGAACCAGACCGTTATTGCCCTTGGCAAGCTGCTGTTTCAACATCTGCGCATATTCCATACGCACATCGTCAAACGCGTCGTGCTGCGGCTCGATCTGAATTACCTTGTTGTACTCGCTCATATCGCTCTTGTGGTTGATGAACGAAAGCTGAAAGCGGATGCTGGCATCGAAATAGTTGAGGAAGTCGCACCAGCTTTCAAAGATGGTGTTTTTATCCTCGTTCTGTGCCAGCTGGTAGTTAATGTCGTAGAATCGGACAGTTTTGGAGTACAGATGTTCCTCCACCCGGCAGATACCGTCGCGCCCCATTTCCAGATATGGAATGGAACGCTGTACGGTCAACCGTTGTTCCTTTTCGTTCCTTTCGGGTTTACGAAAGAACTTTTGGAAGAAGCCGCCGAACTGCGGTTTCTTCTTCGGTTCACTTTTTACCAAGGATGCCTCCTTTCTTCTGGATCGGTGCTGCGGTTTCCAGTTCCCGCTCATACAGGTTTTCGACCTCATAGCGGCGTACCGCCGGACGTTTGAAGCGGACGCTGATGAAATTCGTCAGGATGGTTTCAAGGTGCATCCCATTTTTCTCGTACAGAGCAAAGAAAAACTCCGGCAGCATCAGAAGCACCATGCCTGCCGCCGCATTGCTGGTTCCCAGCGTATCACGCATAAGAAAATAGAACGGAACGCCGATGCCCGCCGCAAAACCCATACACACAAGCTGGCGTTTCGTCAGGTTCAGAAAGACTTTATTCTTCACTTTGGAAAGGTCTTTGGGAATCGTTACATAGGCCATGGATTACCAGAACAGCCAGACCGCCGCCGGGAAACGGCGTTGCCTGCTGTCTTTTCCTTTCATTGGATTTTCCCGGATTTAGTGACTGCCGAAGATCTGTTTGGACAGACTTCCCGTTTTGAGCAGCGAGAAGCAAAGAATCACCGTGTAGGCCATCGTGCCGAACAATGCCGAGTGAATATCCGAAGATACCCGGATGCTGCCGATGAGGGCTGCATAGATTGCCACACAAACCATCATCAGGAACGCTTGGAATGCCAGCGCGAACAGCCCTCGGAAGTAGTTTGTACCCACATGGCCCCATTCACGGTTACTCATGGTTGCAAACGGAATCGGAGCAAGCGAAGTGTAGAGGTATATTTCTATCATTCTGCCGTACATAATTACCGTGATAACCACCGACAGAATTTTCAGACACCAGCTTACAACAAGGGTTTCCAATGCCAGCGTCACCAGTTCGCCAATCGCCATTGTTGCCATTGCCGCCTGCATCTGCATGGAAAGAGAACTAATATCAATGGCGGTATTGCCACGGATAATGCCGGAGGAAGAATTTACCACCGACTGTCCAATGTCAAATACCGCCATTGCAATATCGAACGTATGGCTGACGAGATAGACCGCGATCCACATCTTCACGAAATACTTGAAGAACATCCAAGTGTCTACATCGTGCAGATTGTTCCGCTCTGTCAGCATCGAAATCAATTCGTAGCAGAGGATCAGCGTGATGATGATTCCCGCAATGGGGATCACCACCGAATCCGAAATGTTGCGGATCATGCTGAAAATGCTGCTGTTCCACCCTTGCGGTGTCTGCCCGACCTGAGCAGCGATTTCACTGGTCTGTTGGTTGACCGCTGTGAACATCGTACTCAGGTTGGACTCCACCATGCCGGAAAGAAGTTCCCTCATCCATTTTTCGATTGCTGCGAAAATATTATCGAACAATGGCGGGTTTTCCTCCTATCGCTTGTTGATTAGCCGAACAGACCAGAAAGCAGCGGGATCAGCTGGGTGCCGATGAGGATGACACCGCCGCCGGACATCAGCTGCTTCATGCCCTGCGACTTTGCGCCGGGGTTGTCGTTTCCGTACCCTTCCATGAGGTTCACAACGCCCCAAACACCAAGGCCCGCGCCGATGGCAACAACGAGAGTCTGCAGAACGGTAATAGCCTGATTGAAGAATTCCATAGTCGTTTTTCGCCAGATTGCAGCATTGATAAAAAACACGATTCCAAAAGAAAAACAGGCTGGCACATCTTCGGTGCTGCCTGCTCCTGCAATTCTGGCTTCTCCTTTCATTTTCATAAAAAATCAGCCTTTTGGAATCGCAAAATGTAGAGATCAGTCGGGTGAATTTCCTGCCACGGGGTCTGCCCGGACAGGCGGGCGAGTGTATTTACTTCGGATAATGACCTCCTTCCTATGCTGTGCTTTCTTCGGACACATCCACCTCGTAGCAATCGAATTCTTCATCCATCCGCAGCCTTAGTTCGTGCTTCAGGTAGCGTTCTACATCGAAAGCGTTTTTCTTATCGAAGTCCGAAAGCTCCTTGTACCGCTTATGCTTGGTAATGTCGAATTTGTCGCTCAGGAATGGCCTGACTCCGCGCAGCTGCAGGATACACTTGCTGCCATCCATGACAGAAAGCTCGTCCCGGCTCATAAGCTCCTTGCCAGTCTTTTGGTAGGTTGTCCCAAATGATGGGCTTTGACCGCGCGTGTCGGAAGTGTTATATAGGTCGATGGTTTCTTTCCCCAAGGTTTCAGAAATCTCTTTGAGTGTCGAGCTTTCCTTACCACCGAGGAAAAGCATGGTGTCACAGTTACCGATAATGGTTTCTGCGGCATCTTTGTAGATGGTTTTAAGCTGGCTCTGAGATTGCAGGATGATGGATGCCGAAATCTCGCGGCTGCGGATGGTGGCGATCAGCTTATCAAACTTCGGGATCAGACCGATGTTTGCGAACTCATCGAGCAGCAGCCGCACATGATACTTTAGCTGGCCTCCGCATTGATCGTCTGCACGGTCACAAAGCAGATTGAAAAGCTGGGTGTACATGATGGACACCACGAAATTGAACGTATCGTCCGTGTCGGAAATAATAACGAACAAGGCCGTGCGGCGGTCCCCCAGCAAATCCAGTTCCATCTCATCGTAGGCCATAAGGTCACGAAGTTCCGCAATGTCAAATGGGGCTAACCTGACACCGCAGGAAATAAGAATCGACTTAGCCGTTTTGCCTGCCGCCAATTTATACTTTTTATACTGGCGAACAGCAAAGTGTTCCGGCTTGTCCTTTTCCAGTTCTTCAAAAAGCTCGTCCACGGCATTTTTGAAGTTTTCGTCATCCTCGCGGGCTTCGCTGGCGTTGATGAACTCCAGCAAGGTGGAGAAGTTCTGCTCCTCCTCCGGGGCTTCATACCAGATGTAGCCAATCAGTGCGCAGTAGAGCAGGCGTTCAGCCTTAACCCAGAAATCCTCACCGGACTTCTCGCCATCCCCCTTTGTGTTGGCGATAATGGTATTGACCAGTTTCAGAATATCCTTTTCGCTACGGATGTAATGGAACGGATTGTATCGCATGGATTTTTTGAAGTTGATGGTGTTCAGGACTTTGATTTTATACCCGGCATCCGAGAGCATCTTTCCGCACTCGATAATGATCGTACCCTTGGGGTCCGTCACGACATAGCTGACCTTTTGGGGCATCTGCATCAAGTTGGGCTTGACGTAAAATCGGGTCTTACCGCTGCCGCTGCCGCCGATCACAATGACGTTCTTATTGCGGGCGTACTTCGGATGCTTTGGTCTACCACTCATCATCAGCCGTTCGGTCTGTGTGAGTATGACGTTGTTCTCGAATACCGGGTCAATAAAAGGCTCGATGTCCTTCTGGTTGCCCCACCGGGCAGAGCCGTACTCCTCGCCTTGCCGATACTTCTTCGCGTTCTTCCCTTTGAAGTAGATCACTGCTTTCAGCGCAGCTGCGCCGACCAGCCCCACCATCAGGTCGAATGGGTGAAAACTGGGCAAGACACTTTTGTAGGCCAGGCCAAAGTTCATAAAAAGAACCATCAGCCTGTCCACCATAGAATCGCCATTGCAATGACGGTATAGCCATGCGGCTTTCTCCACCATGTAAAAGGCAATGATGTACGGAAAATTCAGCAGGATCAGCTTTTTCATATCAGCTGACTGCATCATCCTACTGAACTCTGCAGCCATTTTTTTGCCCCATGCCGTGCCGCCCGTCTGGTTGGACGGTGCTTTGCGCGGCAGGCGGGCAGGTGTTTTCAGATTCTTCATCGTATCGGCTCCTGCTCCCTCTTCTTTTCTTTCTTGAGCTGACGGTGATTGGAAAGCTCCTCTTTCACCTTTTCCAGCTTCTGACGCACCGATTCACGTTTCTGCTTTTTCAGCGTTTCGCTGGTATACTCCTTAAAGGCAGCGGTCATAACATCCACGTCCTTGGCCTTGAAAAAGACCAGATATTCGCTTTTCCCCTCCTGTTCCACCTTTTTCAGACTATAATCAATGCCATACTTCCGGGCCACCCGGTCAAACGACTTGATATTATTGTCCGTGACAACGATGTTCGTGATCTGCGCGCCGCTCTTTTGCAGGCTCTTGATACTCTGCTTACCTGTTCTCTTACATTGACCTTTCCCTTTCTCCTGCTGCTTTTTCTTCTTGTCCATCTCTGCCAGCAGCTTTATCAGGGCCGCTTTCAAAATCTGTGCAGTGATTTTTCCTCCTTTGATGCACAGTGAGATGGTTTTCTCGTTGACTTCTTCCTGCACGGTTGCTCACCTCCCATCTATCGCCGCTGCATCAGGGGTGGACTGCCCCGGCTGCAGGCGGTGCGGTATCCCCCAGCACCGAGCGAAACTTCTTACGGCACTGGTGCAGCAGATAGCCGCACTCCCATTTGTGGCGGCAACGCTTGCAGGGATGGCCGCTGTCCGTTCCCGGACGCTGGCGCATCATGCGTTCAAACGGATTATCGGTAAAATTCATAGGCTTAACCTCCCTGTTCAGCCAGCGGCAGCACCCCGCGCCGCTTCAACGTATGATAAAGGAACTTCCGACCTTTCTGCGTCCATGCCGTGTGCAGCTTTTCCACCTCGGAACCATCGCTGCGCTGGAGCCGGAACGTCAGGCTGGACGTATAGCCCTTCCCGTGGTGTTCCGAATACAGCACCCACTGGCCGTTGGCCCGGTACTGGATGCCGTGCAAGTGCAGCAGCCGATTGAACACCTTTGCTCCGCAGCCGTACTCCTTGGCGATCTGCGTAGTCGTCACCAGCGAATCGGAATCGCTCAACTGCGCTTCGTAGCTGCTCCGGCGCGGCGACTTCTTATGCAGCAGGCCCAGCAGCGCATCCCAATCAAACGGCTGCGGATTGTACGCCGCACTGACTGCCGTGTGGTGCAGCTTGCAGAGCTTCTTTGCCATGTCCTGCGTGATGCGGTAGTCTTTTACATACCGCTGAACCGTGCGCCCTCCCTCATCCTGCAGCCGGACGCGGGGCATATACTCGTAGTCGCGGCCCTCGATGAAACCATACTGACACATACGCGGGAACCACTTGCGGAAATCGCTGCGAATGTGCATCTGGTCATACAAATCACGCGCCCACAGCGTAGAGGGCAGCGTGTCCATACTCATGAATACGATGTTCATGGGGTTGTCCTCCCTAATTTTTATCTGCCCTGCCGCCCCACCCAAATTCATGCCGAACCTGTGCGGAATAATAGCTATCCACAGTCACAGGTGCATTGTAGAGTGTTGCCAGCAGGTATTGCTTGATGTTCCGAATCTGAGTGCTGTTTTCTTTTAAGCACTCCAATATGTATTGGATGTGCGAGGAATCCAGCTTCATCAGGCGGCTTTTCACCACCTCCTTCGGCTTATCCTCCCCGCAAATGCGCAGGAACTTCTTTCTGCTGGTGACGGTTTCCACCAGCAGTTCCAGAATCTCATACAGGACCGCTTTATCTGCCGGATAGCCCTGTTCCAGAATTTCCAATTCCAGAGCTTCCTTGAAATAGCGGCGGTACTGTTCTTCTTCCTGTAATTCAACCGGATAGATAAGATCAGTTTCACTATTATCTGTCTTATTTATCTTCTCAGTATTACTTCCGTTTGATTTTGGAACTCCCGGAAGTTCGTTTTTCAAACTGCCGGAAGTATGATTTTCATACTTCCAGTAGTTTGATTGCGAAAGCCCCGCATAAAAGTCTTTCACATACAGCAGATTGGGTCTACCAAGTCCCTGCCTGTGCCGCTCGATAAGCTGAAACTCCTGTTCCAGTTCATCCAGCAGTTTGACCGCCTTTTGTCTGGCACAATGAATAGAGTCCATGACTTCCTCTATCGTGCAGATAATGTAGGCGTTGCCGTGCTTGTCCTGCCAGCCGTTCTTAATGGAAAGGCTCATACGATCCAGCAGCACAGCATACAGCAGCTTGGCGTCCCCGGACATCTTCTGAAACAGATCAGCCTTGACCAGTGCCTTCGGCACACGGTAAAAGCTGTATCGGTCTGCTTCAAGACCTTTGATATACGGGTACTCCATGTAAATTCATCACCCCCTTATCGGATTGGATTTGCACTATTAGAAATA
The DNA here is from genome assembly GCF_003478405.1 of Faecalibacterium sp. AF28-13AC. Taxonomy (NCBI): domain Bacteria; kingdom Bacillati; phylum Bacillota; class Clostridia; order Eubacteriales; family Oscillospiraceae; genus Faecalibacterium; species Faecalibacterium sp. AF28-13AC. The sequence goes on from NZ_QUFG01000014.1 coordinate 17,220, forward strand.
ACAGTACATTCCTGCGGTGGAACACGTTTCCATGCTCCACCGCAGTGTATCTGCTGTTATTTGAACTTTGCCATTCTGCCCCAGCCCGTTCCTGCCCCATATTTCAGCGGCGTATTTTCTGGTAAGACACGCAGGATGCACATTCAGTGCCAGAAGTATCTCTCTGGGATGGCTTATTCAGTTGTCAAAGAGCTTTTGTGAGAGGTTTCTTTTGTGTACCCCCTTACACTAATAGGAATCCGCAGGGCCTTTTTGGAATACAATTTTCAAAAAAAATTTTAGAAATTTTTGATTTTTTCTCCAGGTCATTGGTTTTTGACGCAAAATCGAAAGTTTTGTTTTTATGTAATTCGATATTTTTCATTGAGATAGGCTGCAATACAGCTTTCCAGAGAACTGCTACCAGCAAATTCGACCTCGATGGTATACTCGCCACACCTATTTACATAAGGAGAACCGCTTGCACCATCCTCTAACCGCTGTGAGTTCTTGTTCATTTGACGTTCTCCTCTCATGCCAAACCTCCCGCTGCCAATTCATAATGTGCTTCAAAATCAAATTTCCGGCGAATCCGTTCAAGAGCCTGATTTACCGCTCTTGTTACCGACCCACGCGATATTCCCATATCGTCTGCAATTTCCTGATGGGTCTTTCCAAGAACAAACTGCTGATGGATGAGGTCACGCTGTTTATCTGTCAGAACAGCCAGCATCGCATGAACAGCTTCATTCTCAATAATCTTTTCCAACATATTGATCGTGCGGTCAGCAATCTCACTCCAGTCCTCCGATAATGCGTGGTAGGAAACGCACACATTGCTTCGCCCTGCACCCTCGCACTTTGCCTGATTATCTTCCATCTTCCGCTCACCCTCAAACAAAGCACGGATATGCCACTCGCAGTTTTCAAAATACTCTTCCTTGATTACATCGCCCTTACCCTCTGCTGCATCGTAGGCATAGTCTCCACAGCAGTCATGGATATGGAACACGGTGTTTCGCTTCCCTGCAGAAAACAAAACATAACCGCTGTTGTAGACCGTTAGATGACTGCCCTGATCAAATTCCCTGCGAAGCAGCACGATACCTTCCTCGAAAAGCATCTTGGGAGAAGGAGTGCGCTTTGCATGGGAAGGTGCTTCTACCAGTTCCTTGACCTTTTTCAATGTAAGCATTTTGTCCACCTTTCTGCCTTTCGGCTTCGGGTGAACTGAAAAAAGCAGCAAAAATCATCCCAGATTCACCCGTTTTTTTTGAACGGGAATCTAAGATTCCTCTTGCTGCTTTCTATTTGTTTGAAGTCCCTATACTAATAGGAATCCGCAAAGCCATTTTGGAATACAGTTTTTCAAAAAATTTTGAAAAATAAAAAAAGCCGGAACAGGATGAACTACTTGCAGGCGCACTACTGCACTGCATTCGCTCATTCTGTTCCGGCCTATATCACATATTGCTACGGTATCGCTCTAAACAAACAGATATTATATTGTAGACCCAAAAGAACGTCTGATGGAGCTGGTCGGCTAACCAGGTGCCGCCTAAGATTCCACCTCTGCGCTTTCAGTGTCCGATGAAGCACTCTGCTTCAGGCTTCTTTCCGTTGATTCTCTGCTGTGAAAAATTCGATATTCTTTACGGGAAGGCCGTGAATACACTCCACCAGAGATTCAGCGGAAATATAATCTTCACAGCCACCACGCTTGATCTGAAGCATATTCTTTCCATCAACGACACTGCGATTCCCGATCCGCAGCCCCTTTGGGGTGCGGATTTCATGTTCTCCGTTGCTCATCTTCTTACGGCCTCCTTTGTGTTGGTTTAAGTTTCTTTTTTCTATTCAATTTCACCTTTTGAACTTCCGTTCTTTTTTCACCTTTTTCAGCTTGCATATTCACATTTTTTACGGTATAATAATCCAAAAGATGATAGAATATAGCATATATTATAAGCAAGTCGTGTCGCCGTGTCAAGAGAAAAATGTGAAAATTTGTTGCATCTTTCAGATTGAATATTCACAGATTCCATTGCACATTGTTACAGCACGATAACTACACCATAGAAAGGTTGCAAACATGAAATTTGGAGAGAAAGTTCGCGATCTACGAAAGAAACATTCTTTAACACAGGACGAATTGGCACAATGTCTGGGTATCAACAAACGAACGATCATCGGATGGGAGCGGGATGGCCGCTACCCTCGCAGCATTGAAATGCTTGAAAAGATGGCTGATATATTCCATGTACCTTTGACCTATTTACAGCCGGATCAGTCTTTATTTATCGAACGTGCCGCCGAAACCTACGGAAAAAAGGGCAAAATAGAAGCCCAGCATCTCGCATTTGAGCTTACTGAGCTATTTGCCAGCGGAGAGTTGACCCCGCAGGATATGGACGGCATCATGTATGAAATGCACAAAGCCTATTTTAAGTACCGAGAAAAAAAACGAGAAAAGGAACGAATAATGAACCTGTAAACCACTGTTCCATTCACTATGCTATCCCCGGAAGGAGATCACATTATGGATTCTGCGTTTATTCACCAAGCTGCCAACGAACTTGTCCAAACTGCCGGAACTCGCAACATCAAACAAATCGCGCGCAGTTGCAGTCTGGACATCAGTGAAACATCCCGCATTAAAGATATGCTGGGTTTACTTTCGCTCTATTTTGATAAGCCATTGATCCTTATCAATCGCCAGCTGGACAAACAGACGAAACAGATGGTGTGCGGCTATGCGCTGGGGCATTATCTTGAGCATCAGCTGCTTATGGACTTGCATACACTGGACAAGTTTCTGACCATTAAGGACAAGCACATCCTTCTTTACGAGCATAACGCTTCCACATCCCACCTGATGCTGGACAGTGATGAAGTCTATCAAATGACGAAGCGCGGGCTGGATGCTGCTCAGATTGCCGCTGCTAAGGGAATCCACCTCAATCTGGTGCTGGTGAAGCTGCTGGAACTGCATCATCTGGGGTACGATCTGCGTCACTACCACGCCCAGCATCATGCGTTTATCAAGCATTTCAAGCTGCCACGGTATTTCCGGTTTGATGCTGCGTAAAGATTATCTTCACTGAAAAAGCCCACAGTAGGCAAGTTCGTACTTGTTCGCTGTGGGCTTTGATGTTATTTCAGCTTTGCAAGGATTTCTTCCGCGCTCACGCCGTCTGCCAGAAGCTTTTTCAGGACAGCCTCAGCTTCAGCTTTCTTTGCTTCCTCGGCGGCTTTCTGATCCGCTTTGGCTTTTTTTGCTTGGAGCTTGCCTACTTCTTTCTCAGCAGACTTCAAAGCCGCACGTTTAGTTTTCAGCTCTGCTTTCAGGGAATCAATGTTCGCCGTGATAGACGCAATTTCTGTGTTGAGAACTTCGATGGTAGACTGCTTTTCTGCAATCTGGGATGCAAAGTCGTTGACCACTTTGGGCTTGTTTTTGCTGCCTTTGGTTCTAGGCATAGTTTCCATTTCCCCTTTTAATTATCGTTTTCTTTATTGGAATCTTTCGAGAACTTCCAAAAGTTCGTTCCATGATTCACATTTTCCTTCAAATACACTGTACCATCCGTTGCTTGTTTAGTATCAAGTCCTACATCGCTTCTTGTTATAGCCTCTCTCGTTTCACATTTTGCAAGAAGTTCTTCAGCGCTTAATCCTTTTTGGCTCATATCAAGTCCTCCTCATTTCATAAAAATAAACACGCAAACAAAAGACAAACTCAATGAAAGCAATACATTCAGAACAAGAAACCTCACACAGGTATTGAAAACTTCATACCTCTTTTCCAAAATCGTATGATTGTTCTCCACACACTGCATATAGTTAGCTCCTATGTACTTAACCGCTGTTCTTGGATTTTTCTCTATTATATTCAACTCCATAATATTGTTAATGTCAAGTCTTTGAAACTCAATACTCCCTAATAAAACAACAAGCTTTTCCAATAGTACACAAAATATAACTACATCAACAAGTAGTAAGAGCCAATAGATTATAATCAGTGATATTTTTGTCATATCCTGTGACATCTGAAATGTACTTGCCTTTTCAATGATACTTGTTAAAAGCACAAAAATGAACGCACAAACTGTCAATAGGATATATATCTTATTATCTAATTTCTCAGATCTTTTAACACAATGTTCGTACTCCTCTTTCATTGCATCAAAGACAATATCTTCTGATGTATCGCAATTTTCCTCATTTTTCGTTGTCTCCGTTGTCACAGCGTTTTCACCTCGATTCTGTTCTGTTATTGAAAATTTTCACTGAGATACACCTTTGCATCTTTCATAAAGCTAGCAGTAATCATCACAATGACAGCACCAATCGGGAACGCCGCAACAATACTTACAGACTGAAGATTATTCATAGAGCTTTCCGCAAACAGCAAAGCAATCGGAAGCAAAATAAGCAGAATACACCACATCAACTGAATGCCCTTATTCGGTTGCTCACCATCTTTCAACGTGTGATAGCTGTAACAAGATGCCGTCAAAGCAATCGAGTCAAAAGAAGTTGCATAGAATGCAATCATCGTTAGCAGGACAACTACCATAATAACAGGTGCACCCGGCATCGTTTTGATGATAGAAACAATCATGCCATACAGATCTCCGTTCTCCAGATACTGCGCAATAAAGTCAGCCTTTCCAGTGACCTGCATTCCCATAGAATAGTTCCCAAGTACAATAAAACTTGTCAATGTAGAACCAACACCAAATATGTAACCACCAAGAATTGTCTGACGTACTGTTCTACCGCGAGAAATGCTGCCGATAAAGAACGGCGCAGCCACACACCAAACCATCCAGTAAGCCCAATAGTAGATTGTCCAATTCTGCGGAAAATTCGATGTACGGAGCGGGTCAGTGAACGTAGACAGATCAACAAAGTTCTGAATCATCCGTCCGAGGGAAGAAAAACCAGTTTCAATAATATACCTTGTTTCTCCACAAAACAGCAGCACAAAGGCAATCAGGCCAAAGAACATATAAATACAAATATTTGCCAACTTGCTGATTCCCTTAAATCCATGCAGCAAGGAATATGTATATACAGCGCAGGTAATCAGAAGAATAATAATGTTGATTACAGTACGACTAACGGCAACATGGAACAGTTCACTAATAATGGTTGCCATAAGAGGTGTCGCTACACTAAATGTTGTAGCAGTGCCAGCAAGGAGGGCAAACACAGCTAACAGGTCAATAATGCGACCTGCCCAGCCATCGGTATACTTTCCAAGAATCGGACGGCAAGCCTCTGAATACTTCTGACGGTTTCTTTTTCTCACATGGAGCATAAAGCCAAATGCAACAGCCAGCACCAAATAGAATCCCCACGGAATAAAGCTCCAATGGAACAGTGGATATACACCTGCCCAATCCTGGATACTACCCATCTCTGCTAGATGTGGATCAGTTGCATACAGCACCCACTCCGAGAACGAATAGAACAAAATATCTGCTGCAAGACCACAGGTAAACATCATTGAGCCCCACGCAAAGAAAGAATATTTAGGCTTCTCACTCTGCTCGCCAAGGACGATGTTACCGTACTTAGAACCGGCAATATACAGAGAAAGAATGAAAATTCCCAATCCAATTACTAAGTAATATGTCCCAAAGGTATCACCAAAGAAAAAACGAATCTGGCTCAGTACAGCATTCGACTGTTCCGGCGCAAAAAAGAATAGAACACATAATGCAATCACGATTGCCAAAGGCACCAATGTTATCATCCAGTCTATTTTCCCATGCTCTTTTTTCGTATTCATTTACTTTTCCTCCACATATTCTTTGTAGCTGGCATCCAAAGCAATTAGCTCGCTCAGATTATCCACCTCTATAATATCGTCCTTATTCATAGGCCAGATACCCAATTGATACTCCTCTGGGTAGCAGAACATCGCCACATCATCCCAGTAGATTTGCTGATTCTTCTTTTGTTCAAACTCAATTTCGAGATGATGCTTCAATTTTTTCCCATCCTCTGCCGTCCAACGGGAAATGCTGTATAACTGCCAACCGCTTTTCCCGCCCGTCCGGCTGCAGGCCGTAACAATGCCATTTTCAACAGTCTGAAGCCACTCATCGGTTTCCTCGTCTGTCCAAACGCTGTTATAACCCGAACGTTCAAATTCTGGTGCAAGAATTTCCGGATTGTAAATGATCTGATCTCCGTCAAGGATGATGGCGTTTTCAATGTAATCTCTTGCCACATAAAGCGATGCAATGTTATTACAGGTATCATAGTAAGGATTTTCAATCAATTTGATGCCCGGATATTCTTTTTTCAGTTTCTCAAACTGTTCTTTCAGATAGCCAACAACAACATAAATCTCATAGATTCCGTTTTTATGCAGACCATCAATGACCGTATCAATCATTCGGACCCCGTTTACTTTAACCAAAGGTTTTGGTATTGTCAGCGTTACCGGATGCATCCGATTCCCCAAACCTGCCGCCATAATGATGGCCCTCTTCACTTCTGGCATTTACTCTTCCTCCTGTTGCTTTTTCAGTTCATCTTGAACAATTCGGTAGTAGTCCTTTGCATAGCGATACTGCCGAAGAGAATACTCGCCAAACTCTACACCAAGATTACGCTTATATTCACACCAGTTACTCCACAGCAGTCCACAGGCCGCAATATAGCAATAAATTTTGATTCTAGTCGCATCATCACACCCTTCTGTAAAATAAGCAGCAATCAGTCTGTCAACCTGACGCTTATTGTAAAGTGAGTAAATACAGAACATCGCTACATCTACATGAGGGTCTTGCATTCCCGCGTACTCCCAGTCAATCAGACGAATTTCCTCTTTACCATTTTTCTCAACAAACAAGAAGTTATCCGGCACCGCATCAATATGAGTCAGAACTTTTTCTCCGGTATGTGCATCGATATAAGGTTTCAGTGACAGAACGTTTGCTTTTGTTTTTTCATAATCCTTATAAACCGAAGGTGTTCCTTCCCACAGCGTTTCATAAAACTCCATCTGACCGAAAATATCAAAATCATGATTCACTTTTAGCTTCATTTCATGGAAGTCTCGCAGCCGTTTCATACATTTCTTGACATCTTCGTTATTCGATGGATCACATACTCTGGCTCCTTCCAGAAACTCTGTGATTTTATAGCCATTTTCCGGGTTGATATATGCAATATCATCGCAGATATGCTTTCCGTCAATCGTTTGGTAAACTGCAGCTTCTTGTCGGCGGTTAATTAACTGGTCTGTTCCCTCTCCAGGAATACGCATGATATATTTCTTTCCTTTACATGTAAACAAGAAAGAACGATTTGTCATGCCCTTTTTAAGAACCGTAATTTCTGTAACTGCTTCTGGCTTTGCATCCAGAGCCTCACAAATCACCTGAATTGCATCCGTTTTCAACTGGTTAGAATCACTGTCAATTTCTCGTAATTGCTCATAGGTGTTAATTTCCACAACGTCTGCGGAATGAACCACACGAGCCGCTACAATCATCCGGTCTTTATTATAAAGTGCTTCCTCCCAGAACGCTCCATCATACCGTTGATTTTTGCAAAGTTCATCAATTCGTTCTGCAACGGTGTCTGCATCCTCTTTCACCAAATAGCAGATACCAATCATTGCATTGCCGCCAGAGCTTTCTGGAACAGTCACAAGTTCCATTTTACGATTAACGCGGACATTACTTTCGTTGTCCACAAGATCGCTGACCATATACCACGAATACAACTCATGTTGATGGAAGGGGTTTCGGTCACACCAAATATCACAAGGAATAATGTACGCATTCTCCAAATGTTCTTTTACAAGTTTGACGGAATGCAGATTGTTCTTTGCGGCATAGTCGGCATTAACTACGAGTTCTACGCCATACTCGTCAATCAAATACTCATATTTTTCTTTCATGAAACCTACAACTACATAGATTTCTTTGATCCCCACCTCATGAAGTTGCTTGATGATACGTCCAATCAACGGCTCACCATTAACTTCCAAAAGACCCTTTGGCATTTCCGTATTAATGGGAACCATCCGCATACCGAATCCCGCTGCCAGAATAACAGCACGTTGCGGGGTTTTCTGTTTAAATTCTGCGATTGCTTTTATTGTGGGACGTATGGATTCGTCTAAATAATCATCCTTTATAAGTTCCTTAAGTGAACGGTTTACCACCCCTAATGAGTGGCCTGATACTTCTGCTAAAATTCGCTGATTGATGAAGGGTTCCACCAAAAGTGCGTTCAAAATATCGCTTTCTTGTTTGTTCATGTACTCTATCCCTTCTTTATTCGTGAACATCATTATCCAAAAATAGCCAATCACTCCTATCCAAAAGATTGGCTGTTCTTCCTACACTTTGTTACCAATTTAATTACTAGGAAATCCGTAAAGATACTCTCCCAGCTCATTCTCAATATATTCAATTTCCGCCAGATTGCATTTTACTTTCTTCCAAGTATATGTGTTATTAATAGAGCGGCTTGGGTCAAAGTATTGTTTTTTCTTAATTTGCTCTTTTGGTTCAAGTCCCAGCCAATTTGCAATTTTTTTTGCTGTTTCATCATACTTATAAACCATATCCTCAAACTGAATGAAGTAAACCCTTTTGTCATCAAATGATTCTGTTTTTCTGTGTGCTCGTGTATATTTAAACCACTTGCAAAAATCTTCTACATTGTTGGGTATCACGCCATCCTGCCACACATATTTTTCAAGTACAAAAATATCTCTCGGATCGCGATCAACAACAAAAACTTTAATATCATTAAAATATCGAAGATACCTTTTTAAGTTTGTTGGCGGAACAATCTGATCAACCATAACCGTATTGGCATCTTGGCAAACCGATCCAAACAAATTTTCAATGTATTTTTTTGTACAACTCAGAAATTTTTCTTCATTTGGATGCGCACAATATGTAATCTCATTCTTCATGGTGTTCAATGTACGCTCAGGTTGACTTTTCCAAATTGTCATTTTCAGGATTTTATTCAAAATTCGTTTCCGAAAATAGAAAAAGTCCCCCTTATCCATCAAATCATATTGCCACCAGCCATGATAGGTAAAATCGGTAAGATCATCAATATACTCTTCAGAATACTTTTTCCAATTTCCATGAAAAAACTTCTCATATTTCTTACCAAACATATTACCGCAATAAAAATCTACTAATTTCTTATATCTTTTAATTGCGTGACCAGAGTTATGCCGATTAAAATTCTCCACAAGATTGTATTCCAAATCTGACACACCATCTGGGTCCTGTACAAAGCGGAACTCTTCATCCGTAAAAGAGTACACTGAGTCAAATTCTGAGACAAAATCCGTGATAGCACTTGATCCACTTCCGTAATAACTCGCACATGAAATAAATCGCATCGTATCCTCTTTTCCTCAAATTAATACTGTCCAATTGGCTTATGGTTTTCCTTTGTATTTTCAATTCTTTCATTATAGAATATCGTATGTGCAGGGACATCATGCAGCACAAGACTGCATGCTCCAATCACGCATCCTTCGCCAATCTCCACCCCCCCAGAATTACGGAATAAGCACCAATCACCGTATTTTTTCTAACAACAGGTGCAGCGGTGTCTGTTCCTGTTCGTTGTCCTAGACATACATGATGCTCTATGTACACATTATCTTCAATTTGTGAATTGGGATGAATCACAACACCCAGTCCTTTATGATTGAATGTAACGCCACTTCCAATTTGAGCAGTTCTAGGGATTTCACACTTATAAACAAACTGCAGAAGCTTGTTCATAATTACACTTTTTCTGGATAATTTATACATAAATTCAAACATGTCATCACCTCTACTCACTTAAGAGTCTTGATATAATTTTCAAATTGCATTATAACGTGTTCCGGCATAAACTGTTTGATTCTATCTTGGCAATTCGTTTTCAATTCTTCTACAAGGGTTTTATCTGTATACAGTTTATAAATACTGTCTGCCAGGGCTTCCGCATTACCCACTGGTGTAATTAAGCCGCAGTTTTCTCTTAAAATCTCATAAACACCAGGTTCGCTATTCGTCGATGCAATTGGAAGCCCATAGTACATCGCTTCCAATAGAACTGTGGGAAGTCCCTCTGCTGGGCTTGAATGTGCATAAATAGAAGCCGCCATATAATAATTCTGCACATCGTAATGTGCGCCAGCAAAGAAAACCTGTTTTTCTAACTGTTTTTCTTGCACCAACTTTTCCAGCGATTCACGCTCCGAGCCATCGCCAACCAACACCAGATTCTTTTTGAGGCTGTATTTTTCTTTTAAATAAGAAAGCGCTCGAATCAGTGTTGCCTGATCTTTATCCTTTGCCATGCGTCCAACCATCAAGATAAAATCACCATAGCGTTGTTTCAAGGACTTAACAATCTTTTCATCAATTTCTCTTCCATCTAAATTGATTGGATTATAAATTAGAGCCTTATTGATTTCATTTTTCTCGTTAAACTCCTCGCTCTTATCGTCATTTTTTTCGGAAAGGCAAACCAGATTTTTTATTTTTTTGTATAGTGCAAAATATCCCGGTGCAATATCGTTATATGATGTTTCATCGCCATGAAGCCACGCAATCTTTTTTGCATCCTCGAAGTTTTCACTTACAAAGGTCAAATCATTGTAATGACCCGAAAAAGCAATTGCAATTTCCACATTTGGCACATTTTTTTTATATTTAATTTTATAAATCTTTTGAAGTACATTTACCGGAATTGCACAGATATAGAATGCAATCACCCCCATAGGATGCACTCGCACTAGTTTACTATACCGCTGCGGCGCAAGATTCCGAGAGAACGGTATATGTATAATTCTAGCGTCAGCTGGAATTTCTTTTTCCATTGCATTTAGATCCGGTCGTAAATTTACAACTGTAATCTCATAATTTCTACTGCTCAGTAGTTTTATATACTCAATGCCGACACGTTCAATTCCACCGAATTGAAGGCCATCGAAAACAAACGCAATTTTCATATCACTTTATAACCACATTTACTTTTTCAAGTGCTTGTTCTATGACTCTATCCATGTCATAGTATTTGTACTCGCCCAATCGACCACCAAAAATAACCTTCGGTTCGGCATCAGCTAATTTCTTGTACTCAGCGTAGAGTGCGCCATTTTTTGCATCATTGACTGGATAATATGGCTCATCACCAGGTTTCCACTCGCTGCTATACTCACGGCTGATAATTGTCTTGGGCAGGTCGTTTCCATTTTCATCCTTGCCGAACTCAAACCACTTGTGTTCGATAATACGGGTCCACGGGGTCTCGCGGTCGGTATAGTTGACAGCAGCGTTGCCCTGAAAGTTTGGTCTATCCAGCAGTTCATTTTCAAAGCGGACAGAGCGGTATTCCAGTGTGCCAAGCTTGTAGTCAAAGTAAGCGTCAACCGGGCCGGTGTAAACAATTTTATCTGCCAGCGCATCCAACTCTGCCTTGTGCTGCAGATAGTCGATGTTCAGGCGCACCTCAATACCGTCCAGTAGACTAGCAATCATCTTGGTGTAGCCGCCGATAGGAATGCCCTGATACAGCGCATTGAAGTAGTTATTGTCAAAAGTTAAACGCACAGGCAAACGCTTGATAATGAAAGCCGGCAGGTTCTTGCAGTCGCGGCCCCACTGCTTTTCTGTGTAACCCTTGATGAGCTTTTCGTAAATGTCACGACCAACCAAGGAAATTGCCTGTTCTTCCAAGTTCTGCGGCTGGTGGACGATTTCTTTGCGCTGTTCCTCGATTTTAGCGGCGGCTTCCTCCGGCGTTACAACGCCCCACATTTTGTTGAAGGTGTACATATTAAACGGTAGCGAGTAGAGTTCACCTTTGTAATTAGCCACCGGGCTATTCGTGAAACGATTAAATTCCGCAAATTGAGTAATATAGTTCCAAATTTCTTTGCTATTGGTATGGAAAATATGAGCACCATACTTATGGACATTGATTCCCTCGATATTTTCCGTATAAATATTACCCGCAATGTTAGGACGCTTATCCACAACCAAGACAGATTTTCCGTACCTTTTTGCTTCATGCGCAAAAACTGCACCATATAATCCAGCTCCAACAATCAAAAAATCGTACACTTATCTCATCCTCTTCTGATTTTCTTTTTTAAGATAGCAAATGCTTCAAAAACAAACTTGTCCCTTAGAATAAAAAGAACCACAAAATAAGTTACTGCGCCACTGACAACCATTAGCATTGTATTAAATATCCCCGGTTGAAGCACGATATCTTCTGCTTTTAACAACAATAACATCATCATGCTTGCAACAAAATATCGTGGTACAAGTTTTGCGACCTGCTTCAAGTTAAACTGGTCTTTTACATATACGAACTGAACAAATGTAACAGAAAACTCTGCTATCACTGACGCAATAGCCGCTCCGACCGAATACCACTTTGGAATCAAGATTGCATTCAAAACTATATTTACAAGCGCACCCGTGCACACAGATTTTGTAAGTTTGTTTTGCTGTTTTGTCGGCACAAGATACTGCAATCCTGTTATATTGCTGAGTCCAATAGCAATCACCAAAAATCCGGACACTTTTAGGAGAACAGAAACTTTATCATAGCCCTCTCCATAGAACCATGGAACTAAATTATCAGAAATACCAATCAGGCCAAAACAGATTGGCAACCCCAGCAGAAGCGCAAACTGATAACTTTTCAACATATACTCATTAATCAGTTTTGTCTGTTTCTTCTCGAAATAGTAGCTAATTCTAGGAATCATTACCGTGCCTAACGAAGTTACAACTGTTAAAGCTGTTTTCGACAGTTTGGTAGCTTGCTCATAATAACCATTTTCTACTTTTGTAGTAGTAAAGATTCCAAGCATAGTCTTGTCCAGCATCGCGTATACACTAATAGCAATCGTTGGAATAAAAAGTCCAATGATACTTTTAAGATCGTAGAAGGGTCGCACTTCTTTTATGCGGATTTTATCAATATAACGATGCAGAAACGGAAGCAATGACACAGCACTCACTACTGGCGAAAGAGACATAATCAGCGCATATAAATAAATATCTTCGGTTCTTTTTATAAAAAGGAAAATAGAAGCAATCGTAAGTAATTTTATACAGGTATCCCTAAGTGTTATTCGCCCAAATTCTTCCATTCCCTGAAAAAGCCAGACTGTATCCAATCCAACTGAAACTATATTTAATGCCACAATCGCAGCCATCAATTTGTTATTAAAGCACAGTCCAACCATCAAGCCATAAACAAGAGCACTAGCAACAGATGTAATATTCCTAAGAAAAAGCAAATCCCAAAATCTGGCACTCCGTTTTGTTCTATCATCCTGACAAAACGAAATTTCTCTTTCAGCGTATGTTGCGGTTCCAAGAATAGCCGCCAGCATAAAGTAATACACAATTGAATAAGCGTAGCTATATTCTCCAATCGCTTCTGCGCCAAGTACTCTTGACACGTACGGCGTTGTAATCAATGGTGCCATCAATGCCAGAATTTGATATGTTAAATTATAAATATAGTTTTTCTTTATGCTTTTCATTTCCACTTTTTCAATACTTCTTCTCTAAGGTAGGCGTATGTCAAAAAACCAGACAATCTTAAAAGTTTTACCTTTTTGATTACATTTGTCATCCTGTAAATATCCGTATAGTCTCTTTTTAAGTGTTCATCAAATTCTTTTAATTTAATTTTCATCTCTCGATTCGGTGAAACCACAAGACAGTATGTATATACCGTATCCGTAATATAGCAAAGTTTTTTTTGCGCAATCGCATCAATTTCGCCTGTTATTTCTTTGTTATCTTCGTAGGCTTTGTACATCTTCTCTGCAACCGAAAAAGCGTCCCGATAATGTTTCTTTACGCCTTCAATCGAAACACTTTGTCCCTCTCTCCCCAGACGATAACAATAGAGTGGCTTCTCAAATTTTATTACCGTTTTTGCAAACATCAGCGGTAAAAAAGTATACTCATTATCTGTATAGAAACATCTTTCTGTGATGCTGATATGATTGTTTCTTAGCAGTTCGGTCTTTATCGTCAACTCATGCATTGCAATATTTCCGCACGAGTTTACTAATGATATGTTTCCTTCAATCGATTTCAACGCCTTACAGTTATCAACCAGTTCTGTCTTTCCTTCTTCAAAGCAATTGTAATATGGCGTAACTACAAAATCAGCATCCACAGCAGACAGCCAATTTAAAAACTGCTCTATATTTTCTGTATCAAACCAATCGTCTCCGTCCAGTTGCTTAAAATATTTTCCTTGCGCCAGTACAATTGAATTATTGATGGTTGACCCGTAACCACCATTTTCTTTGTGAATAGCTCTATAAACATCTGGATATAGCTTTTCATATTTTTTTGCTATGCTAAGGGTTCCATCAGTTGAACCGTCATCCTCGATAATCACCTCCAGTTTCTCCATTGCTGTAGGTGAACATACCATCGAGGTTAATGCTTTTTCCAAATACTTTTCAACATTATATGCAGCGATTGATATCGTTAGCAGTTTCATTGCGCTTATCCTTTCTTTTTGTTCCAATATAAACCAACAAATAGAGTGCCATAAAGAAAACAGAGTATTCGATAGCTTTAATCACCGACTGGAACTGGCGTCTTGGTACTGTAAAAAAGCTCAACATTAAAGCCAGTCGAATATATAGGCTCCATGCATTTTCAAATTTTTTTTCCTTCAATAAGTGCGTTATTATTACAGCCAATGGAATCATCACAACAAGACCACACCAAGAGAAATTGTAGTAGCTTTCGGCAATCATCGAAAATCCAACGCCAAAACTCAAAAAATCTCTACCATATAAATTGTTCGCATTCCAAAGCCATGTCTCGCCCAAGTATGATTGAAGCTTCGGATACACCGCCCCCAGTCCAAGCGACTTCGGTATTAAAAGAATCAACGCTACAATGTAAGACATTCCAAGGCGATAGGATGTTCTTGACGGTATATAATCCATCACAAAACACAAGCTGGTAAAATTAAATCCCATTTCCTCCAATGCGCTAAACAATAGACTTATTCCGCTCTGACTACTTTCGCCAGATCGAATGCTCGCAACAGCTGATGAAACAATTGCGAGTACAACACCCACCCCGATTAAAACAAGAGTATTCTTTTTTCTCTTTCTTTTATCTCCGGTGTAATAATAATATAGTGCACAAACAATTAATGCAGTAACGCCTCCGGATCTATCTGCAACTAAGACCATAGAGAGGGCAACCACAAGATACACTGCTACCACTACTTTTTTCCGCTTTTTTTTATTCGAGAAGCACAGATACAAAAGTGCTGACGAAAAAAAGAATTCTTGAAGAAATCTAGTCAAACCATTTGCTGCCATTGCACCTCTGTAAAGGTTTCCGATTGCCACACCTGCCGTCAAAGCTCGTACAGCAGACCAGAGATTGACAGGTACGGCAACAATTGCAGTAATTATAAATAGCAGCAATGCTGCATCTTCCACATCTCTAGGGTGAGTCAATATTGTCCTGGTCCATTTTCCTACTTTACCTTTTTTCTCTGCATGATTTCGATTTGAAATCACACAAGTTGCAATAATTATGTAAGTCTGTATAGCAAAAATCGTGTATTTAACAGCACTTATTAGTGTCTTTTCACTAAAGAGCGTCATATAAAAATTGTAATGTTTTGGATTAAACGCATACACAATCGGCAAGCCGAACTGAAACAATACAAATAGCATTAAGAATAATGTTTGGATTGTCACGATCCTTTTTTGCGCTATGCAAAACAGAACTAAATCTAGCAGCAAAACCACTACACCAAATCTGCTATATTTCGCAAATGTAAGTGATGAACCATATAGACCTAGATACAAGGCTGAACACAGCAAAGCACACAGTTCAAGCACTATTATATAAATTTGTTTTTTCCCGACTTTCAATTTTTCATCTCCCTATCTTTTATTTATTATATTGAACAAACATCTAACAAGGTTGAAGCTAATATATGACGTAAGGCTCGCAATTTTGATTTTTCTTGTTGTACTCTTATTGACTAAAACCTTTTCCCGATTGTCTTGAATGTAATCTTCTATTTTCTTTAGCTCATTGCGTTTTTGTGTCGGAATTTTAAGGTAGATTGTAAATGCGATATTTACACATCTTACAATTACATCGTTTGAATATTCTGTATCGCGTTGAGCTTTTTCAAACTTCACAAGCTCTTCAAAAGACTGCATTAGCTTTGGCGAATAGGTTTTATTGTTCATCAAACTCGTTTCGACAAAATTATAATTATACAGTTTGAGATTACAATACGTCACAACCTTAGAGTTACAATTTGCAAAATAGTTAAAGACAAAGTCTTCTCCAATATTCATATTTTCATTGAATCTCAAGTTTTGAACAGCTGATTTTTTATACAGTTTTCCCCAAACTGCTGTTGGCTCAAGCTCTTTGAAAACATGAACATTATAGGATAAATTCTTTACAGCCTCTGACGATTCAACCGTTTTCAAACACCGCTGTTCGGCGTCACAATTTGCATTGCCTTTATTATTCTCTTTTACATGTCTGCAGCTGCAAATCGTAATATCAGAGTTAGCAGTTTTCGTTATCGAGAAAAGAATCTCAATTGCATTTTCCTCTAATGTATCGTCACTATCCACAAAGAAAACGTAATCACCTGTTACAGTCCCAAGCCCACAATTCCTTGCCGAAGAAACCCCTCCATTCTTCTTGTGAATCACTCGTACGCGATCATCTGCTTCTGCATAGGTGTCGCAAATCGCTCCACATTGATCTGGTGAACCATCATCGACCAGCACGATTTCAAGTTCTCGGTAGCTTTGGTTTATTACGCTCTCGATTGCTTTGCGCAGATGGCTCTCCTCTGTTTTATAAACAGGCATGATTACAGATATAAGATTTTGTTCCATATGGTTCCTTCCTTAGAAAGAGCCATAATAATAGGAAGCTGCATCTACTCAATATCTCGATCGTTTGATTTGTTTCAATATACTTTGCGGTATAAGACCAATTATCACCGGTTTGAATACATAAGGCATTCCTCTCAACAACATTCTCATGTTCTTATACCCACGAAATCTCACAATCATTTCATCTACACGATACTTCATCGGTCGATGTTTGTTCTTTTCATCCCTAACAATGCGATAATAGTATAGCTTTTCCTGAATATTATAGCCCCTATATCCCTTTGCATATAAATTCATGAAAAGATCATAATCTTCGCATCGTCTTGTTTCTTTGGCTTCTCTGTACCCCCCCCCGATAATAATTCGGCTTTACGCATCATTGTAGTTGGGTGCATAAACGGACTATTCCAAAGAAAATCACCCTTCTGCGGTTTTTCTGGAACAGTATATTCTCCCCAAATGCCATTGTTATCAAAAACATCTGCGCATGTTCCTACAATCGCATATTCACGATTTTCATCCAAAAACTGCACCTGCTTTTTTAAGCGTTCTGGCTTTGAAACATCATCATCGTCTTGTCGCGCAATATATTTTCCTTGAGATACGGCAAGGCACTCATTCAACGCGTGATTTAGCCCACGGTTTTTCTCATAAGATATTATTTTAATTCTTGAATCTGATTGGGCGATTTTTTTCAACTCTTCCAAAGTGTTATTTGTCGATCCGTCATTGCAAATAATGAACTCATAGTCCTTATAAGTTTGTTGCAGTATCGACTCAACACTTTTTCTTAGTAAATTATAATTTTTGCAATTATATACGCCCATTATTATTGAAACATTTGGCATTCTTTCACCTTATCTTCATACCAATCTTCCAGTTTTTTTACCGCATAATAAATATCGTAATCCTTGCTATTCTCATTAAGAACTACAATTTTATTCTCCATTGATAAGATTGCGCTTACCCAATTAGGGCTTTGCAAACTCAACCGAACCACTCCATTGCTAATTATGGCTTCTTCTGGTATTGCATCTGAAACAACCACAGGAACACCTGCAATTTGGCTTTCTATGGTTGCCAATGACAATCCCTCAAATACAGACGGAACAACAATAACATTCGCTAACCGATAATATAGTTCTGGATTAGACACCTGTCCCGCAAAAACAACACGATTTTCCAAGCCTTTCGTCTTAACTGAATTATGTATTGTCTGATTTAGTTCTCCATCGCCTACAAGCAGCAGAACAGCATCATTTCTAACATCGCTTATTTTTTTGAATACATCTAGCAGGAATTCATGGTTCTTCGCAAATGTAAATCTTCCGATATGTCCAATTACAAACTTATCATTCAATCCAAGTTGTTTTTTTAATTTTTCTATTATTTCTTCACCTACTCTAAATCTTTCAAAGTCCGTTGCGTTTTTGATTACCACAACTTTGCCTGCGTCGTAATTTCTATTCCCAAACATCCAACGTCCAGCTTTTTCTGAGCAAGCAAAATAATCTGTTGGGAAAACTCGTCCAAATATACGGAGAAAATATTTCAGCGCATCTCTTTTCAGTTCCTTTCCACTTGGGACACTATGATTATGAGCCACCCTCACTGGAACACGACACATCCACGCTACGAATAGTGGAAATACACTCAGTGTGTTTAAATGCGAATGAACTATTAGATACTGGTTTTCTTTAAGATGTTTTTTTAATTCTCGAATATACTGAGGGAGTTTCTGATAAGGAGGAATTTTATAAAACCTTGCGCCCATATCTATTAGGTCCTGTGGAGGTTCTACTGTAGAATCAGCATCATAATAAAAATCAAATTGTATTTTGCTTTTATCTATCGCACGGTAGTAGTTGAAAACCACCATTTCAACTCCACCTGCCCACAGCTTACCCATAATTTGAGCAACTCTAATGGGTTCATCTTTTTGTTTCATCCACATTTCTCTGCTATCCTTGCAACTCATCAAACTCTATAGCCCTTACTGTCAATCACATTCACTACCTCATCAACATACTTCTGGCAGGTATCGTGGTCAGGAGCTTCTACCATCACACGCACCAGAGGCTCCGTACCAGACTCACGCACCAGAATACGGCCGGTATCGCCCAGCGCTTCTGCAACTGCCTTGACTGCCTCCTGTACCGCTGGGTCGTTCTGTGCAGCCTTCTTATCGGTCACACGGACATTCTCCAGAACCTGCGGATAGATTTTCAGCGGTGCTGCCAGCTCGCTCATCGGTTTCTTCTTTGCCAGCATGACCTCCATCATCTTTAGACTGGTCAGGATGCCGTCACCAGTGCTTGCATACTTAGAAAAGATGATATGACCGCTCTGCTCGCCACCGATACGGCAACCGTTCTTCGCCATGTACTCGTAGACATACTTATCGCCAACAGCGGTCTTGGCATAGCCGATACCCTGTTCATCGAATGCTTTGTACAAACCAAAATTGGACATGACAGTCGTAACCACAGTGTTGGTCAGCAGCTTACCACGTTCCTTCATGTAGCAGCCGTAGATATACAGAATATGGTCGCCAGTGATGACATTACCCTTCTCATCCACACACAGGCACCGGTCAGCATCGCCATCGTAGGCGAAGCCCACATCCAAGCCCTTTTCCACCACGAATTTCTGCAGGCCCTCGATGTGAGTGGAGCCGGCGTTCAAGTTGATGTTCAGGCCGTTGGGCTGGTTGTTGATGACATAGGTATCTGCGCCCAGAGCATCGAACACAGATTTAGCAATATTCCAGCTTGCGCCGTTGGCGCAGTCCAAACCGACCTTGACGCCCTTGAAGGAATAGATGCCCAGAGAGATCAGATAACCCATGTAGCGGTTGCGGCCAGCCACATAGTCTACAGTGCGTCCGATGTGCTCACGATGGGCAAAGGGCAGCTCCGGCCAGTCCTTATCGAACACATGAAGCTTGCCGTCGATGTAGTCCTCCACCAGCAGCAGAGTCTCCTCGGACATTTTCTCGCCGTAGCAGTCGATCAGCTTGATGCCGTTATCGTAGTAGGGGTTGTGGCTGGCGGAGATCATGATGCCGCAGTCGAAGTCATCCACGCGGGCAATGTAAGCCACGGACGGCGTGGTGGTGACATGGAGCAGGTAAGCATCTGCTCCGGAGGCAGTCAGGCCAGCAACCAGGCTGTACTCAAACATATAAGAGCTACGGCGAGTATCCTTACCAATGACGATACGAGCAGGGTTGATGTCACCATTGCGCTCACGCAGAACGTTATAATACCATCCTAAGAAGCGGCCAACCTTATAGGCATGATCCGCAGTTAATGTAATTCCGGCTTCACCACGGAAGCCATCTGTTCCAAAATACTTACCCATTTTAATATTCCTTTCTAAATCAAAGAAATCTTCAACAGTTTCTATTTATTCATCTCACGACAACAAGCCTGTATACAGATTGCAACAACAATCTATACGCAGGCTCGCCTTCGTACCTCCTTATTCTGTTTTCTGCTCTATCAGCTTTCGCTGTGGTGGGTTAAGTATAGAGCGCAACCAGAAGCCATTAGCACCTGAAATCACGCTGGTCGCAACGCACCATGACAGGCAGAAACACGTTGAGGTGAAAAGGTCAAGCCGCGTAAACCCGCATGAAATCAGGCTTTTCTCTGGTTGCCCATATTATTTCACACTCCCCATCCGGGTTCAGATACACAGTGCCACCCAGTTTATGGATTTCTCTGTAAAAATGACCAGCAAAAGGCCCAATGCGGCAAGCCATGATGTAAACAATCGGATGCGGGATATGGTTTTTCTTGATATGTTCGCAACAAGCCTTTAGTGCAGCAACATCATAATAAATTGCCTGTGCAGAGCCAATCTGAGGTACATCTATTTTGAAGCAGTGGGCATTATGAAGTTCAAACTCGTGGTCATTGATCTTTGTCACGCCCTCAAACTTGCTCTCATCCATGCAGCCGTCACCATTGGCTTTGCAGGCAACATGATATTTGATGTTTTCTTTATTCTGGTGATACTCTGTGAGCTTGTAGACAAAGGTCTCCTAACCTCCGTAAGCCCCCAATGACTTCGCGCCCACAAGATATACATGCTGCATTTCTTTTTTTGAATTCATTCCTCTAACCTATCCTCGCTCTTTCGTATCTCTACCTCAATGCCAATCTGAACATTGCTCCAGACACAACAGTTTCTTCTCTTAATTTTTCGTGCCTATTATTACCGCGGCACCAAATACCGCAATTCTAAGATTTCTCTCCATCTCGTCTCTCCAACCGCTTCTTTCCGTATACTGTTATTTTTACTCCCCGTGCCCTAACAAGCACACCTTGAACGTTTTAAAAATAATCTTCCAATCCACCCAGAAGCTGCGCTCCTTGACATATTTCACGTCCAGATCCATCCACTCTTCAAAGGTGAGCTCATTGCGGTGCGGGGCGATTTGCCAGTAGCAACTCAGGCCAGGGGTCACATACAGGCGCTGCTTTTCGTAGTCGCCGTACTGCTCCACCTCACGAGGAAGTGCCGGGCGGGGGCCAACGATGCTCATATCGCCCTTCAGGATGTTCCACAGCTGCGGCAGCTCATCGATACTGGTCTTGCGGATAAACTTGCCCACACGGGTAATGCGGGGGTCGTCCTTGATCTTGAACACAGGGCCATCCATTTCGTTCTGGTCTAGCAGGTCGTCCAGTTTTGCCTCTGCGTTGGGGCACATGGAGCGGAACTTATAGAACTTGAAGGGTTTTCCGTCGCGTCCAATGCGTTCCTGCGAGAAAATTGGGCCAGCGGACGGATCATCTATCACGATGGCAATCGCTGTAATCAACATAACAGGTGACAGCACCACCAGTGCCACCGACGACAGAACAATATCCTGCGCACGGCGGACGAACCAATACAGCCGATGGTCGTGCAGATTTTCTTTCCGGTCAATTTCAACTTTCTTCTCAATTCCAGTCGTATTCGTAGCCATTTTTTCCTCACATAAGTTCGTGTTTATTTATAAATTTCTTGTTTCAACCAGCTTTTGCCGCAACTATTTCAACTCGTACCGCTTGCTGAGATAGGTGCTTCAGATTGCTTTTCTCCCACCGCATCCAGATGGCATCCAGCTTGGCAATGCGCTCCTCTGTCAGCACAGCGCAGCTTTTTTCAGGATTCTGGCGGGTGTACCGCTGCCGCTTGACCCAAGTTCCGAGGTTGTAGCCGCCCGGTGACACATATTCTGCCGGGACGTTCAGGTCGCCGTGGGCATCAAAATAGCGCTTTGCCTCCTGATACCCCTCGTTCCACTGACGGTCATTGCGGTTGCCCCAGTACATCCCGATCCGGTTGAGCCGCTCGACCTGTTCGTCCGTCAGCTTTCCTTTCGGGTACGCCCATTGCTGGCTTGCGACCCACTGTCCCAGCCGTTCGCCAGCCGCTGTCACATAGGAACGCGGGATGTTCAGGTTGCCGTTTTCCTCATAGTAGGCTGCAGCCAATGCATAAGCCTTTTCCCACTTGGCATCGAAAATGTTCCACACCATGCCGATCTCATCAAGCTGTGCAATGCGTTCTTCCTTCAAGCGACCGTTCAGCTTTTGCTGCCGGGTCTTGATGATCCACTGCCCCAATGGGTAACCGTCCGGGTCGGTGTATTTGCCGGGCACCATCAGATTTCCGTAGGTGTCGTGGTATTTCTTTGCGACCTCAAACCCATGCTGCCATGCGATTTCTTTTCGGTTGCCCCAGACCATGCCGATGTTGTCCAGCCGTGCAATCTGCTGTTCGGTCAGATTTCCTTGAATTTGTCCCTCGCGCACACGGCGCTGTGTGACCAGCCACACACCAAGGCTCAGACCTCCGGGCGTGGTATACAGTTTCGGGACGTTCAGATTGCCGTGTTCTGCATAGTAGATGCTTGCTTCGGCGAAATAGTGCTCCCAGCTGGAAGAAAGACTGGCCTGCAGCTGCTCGAACAACACCCGGCAGTCGTGCACCTGTTCGATGACCTCGAACCGCTCGGTGACGATCTTATCACCCTCACCGTTGGCATAGAGCCGGTGAACTGCCTCCTGCATCTCACTTTGCAGACCGGATATACTGGTCAAGCCCTCAAAGTTGTTTACCACATCCAAGATAAGTGGCGTTGCATTATCCCCAGCGGTCAGGGCACGTCCAATCTGCTGCTTATAGATGATGGGCGAAATCGTAGGACGGAACAGAATGACACCGGAAATGCCCTCCACATGGACGCCCTCGTTGAGCATATCGATGCAGAACAGCAATTTCAGTCTATTGCTCGTATCCGTCTTGAAATCTGCAAAAGCCTTGTCCGTATTCGGGTCATCCGAGTAGGCCTGATACACCACCACGTCCGGGTTGACCCCGGCGAACCACTCCGGCACATGGGATACCATTTCGTCCATATGCTCCTTGTTAGCGCAGAACACGATGTACTTACCGGACTTATTCGTGATATGATGGGCAAAGACCTTGTCCAGACCGTCCGCCTGTTCCAAGGCGCGGCGCAGTGCGTCCAGATATTTCTGATTCACGTCCTGAATGCCCGATGTTCGCAGGTTATCCACCCGCGCCTGATACTTTGCAAGCGCTTTCTGGTACTGATACACGGTGGTCACATACTTCGGGGCAGGCAAAATACCCCTGACGACTGCTTCGCCAAGGGTCATGTCGCTCGCAACACGGCTGTCAAAAAGATCTTCAGCCATGTCGCGGTTATTGTCCAGATATCGTATGTTTGTCGCTGTTAAGCCCAGAAGTTTTGCATCCGGGCATAACTTTAATAGAGCCACCGCGCTTTTGCCCCAGCATTCTGCACCGGCACGGTGGAATTCATCGAGTATAATATAGGCGGGCTTCTGCGCCGCAATTTTCTCCAGCTGTGCCTGCGTACAGCACATCAGTTTGGCGTAGGTGTAAAAGTGAACGTTTGCCAGCGGAAATTCCGGGTCATTCCTTTTCAGGCTCTCCAGCTGGGTCTTGAAGATGTATTCACTGGGAGAAAGCCAAATCACGACCTTCTCCGGGTTGTCCTCGATCAGCTTGAACGCAATATAGCTTTTTCCGGTACCGGTCGGGTGGACAATAGCAGCCTTGCCGTACTGCTCCATCATCCGGACTGCTGCATGATATGCTTTTTCATTGTGCTCAAACAGACGCAATGTCACTCTGCTCACCCCTTCCCGCGATAAAGGGGTATCCTCTACAGTGAAAATGGAGGATACCGATCTTTTGACGTTGTTGTCTGAATTCTCTTCTTATTTTATCATGGTTATATCTGGGATTCAATAGGTATCTCAACAAATATATCCCATTTGACCTTAGAAAAAACACCTCATAAGCCAAAACTTTATTGCACATTGCCCAGTTCTGCATGAAAAATCCAGCTAAAAAAGAGGGTGGACAAAATAAGTGGTCAGATGGGTGTCTAAGCTATAAGGAGGAGACAGCAATGGCACGACGGGGAGAAAATATTCGCAAACGCAAGGATGGTCGGTGGGAAGGCCGGTACATCAAGGCACGCACATCAGAAGGCAAAATTCAGTGGGGCTACGTTTACGGTACGGTCTATGCAGAGGTCAAACGAGTGCTGATCCAGAAAAAAGCGGAGGCGGGCTTCTATAACCTGAAAAGGACCAACCTGACCTTTGAAGCATTGGCCGAGGTGTGGCTGCACTCCCAGAGGAACGCCGTAAAGGAATCCACCTATGCGCATTATTCGTACACACTGCATAAATATCTTCTCCCGGTTTTGAGCAAAGTGCCCGTTGTATCCCTTGAGGAGAGCTTTTTGGAGCAGGCCATGCAGCAGATCATTGCGCCTGCAGATGCCGCGCACAAACCGCTGGGAAACTCTTCTGCACGGGAATGTCTCTCGATGCTACGCCGTATCTGCAAGTATGCTGCACATTTACGCTTGATCCGTCCGATAGAGCTGGAAGTAGTGCTACCAAAAGCTATCGATAAACCACCAGTACCTCTCTCCCCGGCGGAGCAACAGCGGCTTTATCAGTATGTACAGGCGAACCCCACGCCTCGCAAAATCGGCTTACTATTAGGGCTGGAATTGGGACTCCGCATTGGTGAGATCTGCGGCCTGCAATGGGGCGATTTCGACCTGAAACTTGGAACACTGAAGATCAGCCGGACGGTCTGCCGAATTTCCTGCGGAAACGGGCATACAAAGGTGGTCATCCAAACGCCTAAAACCCACACCTCCCGCCGGGAAATTCCAATCCCGAAACAGCTGCTTATGATGCTGAAAAAGCCGCACGGAAATGCCAGTAATTCTACATGGTTTTTGTCTGGTAGTGAGTCCAAGCCCACCGAACCCCGCTGCTACCGGAAAAGCATCAACGCGTATCTGAAACAGGCAGCTGTCCGGCAAGTACGTCCGCACGCGCTGCGTCATACTTTTGCTACCACCTGTTTACAGGCAGGGTGCGATGTAAAGACCCTCAGCGAACTGTTGGGACACGCCAATGCCAACATCACTCTGCAGCGCTATGTACACTCTGACCTGATCCGAAAGCGCCGGGAGATGAACCGGATATTCTCCTATCAGGTGTCTATAAAGGGCAGAAAGGCGCTGAATCTGATGGAATAACGCTCGATTTCGGCAACTGCCTTCCATTTTCACTGTAGGGGATACTTTTTTTATTTTTCGGGCATCATTTTCTTAACGCAAAAAGGCCCCTGCCGATCACATTTCTGTGAAAGACAGAGGCCTTCTGCTACTATGATTCAATCAGGTCTGGGGAGATGGAATAACGATCTCATTCTACCGGGTCAGTGTCCCCTTCCAGATTTTTAACCACCCCCGGTGTATCTAACATGACGTTTTCCTGCTGCATTCGAAGGCGTACTGCCTCCATGATGTATTCAGTCAAACTTTGCCCCGCTTTTTGGGCTGCCATCTGAACAGCCTCCTTGTTGGGGAAGACATCCATCCGAACGTCAAGAACAATCCGCTGGTATGTCTTATCGTTAAATTTCCGTTTGCTGGCTGTGCTTGTTTTTCCGCCCATCCTCGCACCAACTTTCTTTTGACTTTTATAGGTATTATAACACATATCTGTCATTTGTCTATCTCGTACGAGTATGCGTTTTGCACAGATATTTGTACTTTTCTTTGGTGAATATTCCGTCTTGCATACTCGTACGAGACGTTGTATACTCATGCCATCGGGAACACCGGTTCTCACATTCGACCATTCACCCAACGATTTGAAGAGAGGTACACACATGAGCATCAACATTTTACTGACCCTTGTCGAACAATACAAGGAGGCCGCCCAACTGATCGAGGCAGCACAGGCTGATCAGGAACAGCTGAAGATCCAGATTCGCGAGGCACTGGCTGAGCGCTCCACCAACTATCTGGAAGTAGGCTGCCACAAAGTCCGCCTGTCCGATTTCTCCAGCACCCGACTGGACAGCAAAGCCATCAAGGCTGTAGCTTCTGACCTGTATGACCAGTACAGCAAAACAGTCATCGGCACCCGCCTGAGCATCACCTGACATCACCCAAAAAAGCCCCATACAGCACCTACCGACCAAAGTTTGCGCTGTACAGAGCCCACAACACCCGCCGGGGCGGGCTACACCAATATTATACCTGTCCCGGCCCTTTTTATCAATAGAAAGGTTCGAAAAATCATGAAACAGACTGTCAAAACCTCCCGCGCTGCTGGTCAGCTGGAAAAGATGTTCCGCGAGCTCAACAAACACTACTTTGCAGGCAAGCTGCCCGAACCCATCATCAGCCTGAAAAAGACCCCGTCCGCCTATGGTCACATCACCTGTTCCAAGGTCTGGCAGGCAGGCGGCGAGAACAAGTACGAGATTAATATTTCGTCGGCTACCCTTGACCGTCCCATTGAAGAGACCGCTTCCACCCTGCTGCATGAGATGGTGCACGAGTACTGCATGGAGACCGGCATCAAGGACACCAGCAACAACGGGGTCTACCACAACCGGCGCTTTAAGGAGCAGGCAGAGACACACGGACTGACCGTCGACCACCACGAAAAGTATGGCTGGACCATCACGAGTCCGTCCGAAGAGCTGCTGGACTTCATCATCTTTCAAGGCTGGCAGGACATCCAGATGGGTGAACGTCTGGCATGGTCGGATATGGCAGGCACCGGAGCAGGCAGCAAGGCACCCGGCAGCAGTCAGACCGGCGCACCGAAACCTCCCAAGGCAAAGAGCAGTACCCGGCGATGGATATGCCCAAAGTGCAGCACCATCATCCGGAGCACCAAAGAAGTGCGCGTCATCTGTGCCGACTGCATGGAGACGTTCATAAAGGCCGACTAAATCACAGTAGGACAGAGAGCAAGGGCGCGAGTGAGAGTAGTGCCGATTTAAAAGTGCACTCGTAAAGACAGAGATTCGCTGGGCTGTGAGAGGACTCCCATTATATCATACGAGGAAATGTACCATGACTATCATATCAGAACGCCTGCAATACCTACGCCTAACGCACGGCTATACCCAAACCGATCTTGCACGAACCATGGGAGTGAGCCGCCGGGCAGTCTACGCATGGGAGCACGACAAATGCCCCGAAATCACCCATCTGATCCAACTCGCCCAATTTTATCAGGTATCCACCGATTATCTGTTGGGCCTGACTGAATGAGAGGTTCCCCGCCACCGGAGGCCTTACCGGAGACTTTTTGCCTGCGACAGTGCGGTCATCCATCAGTTCGCGCTCAACAGACAGAAATTAAAAGTGTACTTGTAAATCCACTTTATTGGACACATTGTTTGGTAGACTTCAGATACAGCAAAAGCAAATCCACTTCAAAATACAGGAGGAAACTATTATGGCAGGCGCTTTTTCATTTGTTTTAGGTATGTTGGGTCTTGGTGCAGCTGGTGCAGTCAGCGCGGGACAGAATGCAAAAATCAAGAAGGCAGACTATCAGTATGGCGAGGAGCACGGCCTTCACGGCACCTCTGAGGTCCTACAAATGCGTGAGCGAGTACGTAAAGAGTGGTGGAGCATCTGCGGCAAGACCTACAACGCGTGTGAGCGACCTGCATCGAGTTACGGTGATCTCAGCAGAACCCCGTGGTGCTATCTGAAAAAACGTTGGTTCATTGACCACCTGAACAAAAAGGGCATCCCCTATGATGATTTGGTCGTGAACGATGTTACCGGCGTTACCTTTTACGAGAGCCAGAAAAGAACGTCTCAAGCCTACATGAGAAAGCTGCGGTAATAGACATCGCGCCCACCTTCACCATTTCTATCAGCAGCAGGAGGTAAACTTATGGCTGAACATAAATTCGTTGTCAGAACGGTATTCCATGATGAAAACGAAGACACTCTGCTTCGTGAGGATTATCGTGAGACGCGAGAAAAAGCACAGAAACTAAAGGATTTGGCTGATTTTGGCTATGCCGGACTTTTTAGCAAAGGTCAAACGAAAGTTACCACAGAAATCATTGAACGCTGACGCCAACCACCATTTCCTATAGCAACAGAGTCCTGCCGCTCAGACACGAGTAGCAGGGCTCCTTCTATTTTATACAGTATTCAGTCAGAAAGTGAACTTAAAAAGCCGCGTTTAATATCAGCCAGCACACATCCCGGCGGATTTGTGGCTTGATTATGGGGCTCCCCAAAATTGGACACATCTTTCTTGATGGGGTCGGTCTGACTGATCTCATCTGAACTTAGGTCGTGACAGGTGCGTACTGTTTGGTACAGGGTCGTGTATGGCGATTCTATCAGCGCAACAAAGCACGTCTTGACCCTCTTTCAAAATTAGTCAAATTGACTAACAATGATAAAAAATGACGTCGGTACGTAAAAGCGTTTGCTATAGATTATGTGGGGTAATGGAAATCTGCCGCTACAGCACCCAGCCGAATGCGAATGCCTTTATAGACTGTATATACCATGTTATCATCCAGCCAAGCACCCTGCCGCCACTCTCCTATCCCCTACTATACCCCTGCCAATTCACGCCGCCGCCGTGCCGTTGTGACACATTTCAGCACTTAGCGACGTATTTGGACGCTTTTCGCCAGGTTTGGCATATTCTGCGTTACATTTATTTCGAACAGGATGGAACTGATTCAAATATATGTAATAGGAATGGTGTCAAAAATGGTTACTTCCGATTTGTCCGCCCGTATCAATGATGTACTGCGCTACGTCGGGATCACCCGCAACATGAACGCCTACATGATTCTATCACAAGCCCTGACGCTAATTGCCGAGGATGAAGACCGCCTGCGAGCCGTAGAGAAAGAGATCTACACGCCCATTGCCGACAAAAATCTGCGCGGGCCCAGAGCAGTCCAAAGCACGGTCCGCCGGGCATCCAAGGTCGCATGGGATTTCTTCCCCGATCGCGTTCAGGAACTGGCTGGCTATCCTTTGAATGGTCGCCCCTCTGCCG
This sequence comes from Faecalibacterium sp. AF28-13AC, assembly GCF_003478405.1. Taxonomy (NCBI): domain Bacteria; kingdom Bacillati; phylum Bacillota; class Clostridia; order Eubacteriales; family Oscillospiraceae; genus Faecalibacterium; species Faecalibacterium sp. AF28-13AC. Next base: position 46,575 of record NZ_QUFG01000014.1, read on the forward strand.
TGGCTATGCTTGAGCTGCTCTATAATGGTGTCGCCCGCTATGACGATCTTTCTATTCTGAAATAAGCGCCCTTCAACAGCAACACCCCGCTACTCTATGCCGAGCAGTGGGGTGTTTTTGTATCTTGATTCGATTTCAACCGTTACCAGGTTGGTAAGAGTTAATCGCAAAAAAGCGAAATACCGTAAAATTATTTGTCAAAATCTGCACAGTGTCATAGAAAGCCGTCATGTACTATGCGGAGTTTTGTGCACCCCTCAAATCGAGGGCTACCGCGAAATACCGACGCCTTTATCAGAGCGCTATTGAACTTTTACCGATTTGGATAATGTTCATTGATCGTATCATCGATAGAATATGGATTTCGTTAATTGTTTTGTCCACTGAGCTTCTGAACCCAGCTCAAATTGAGCCGTGTTGCAGGATGGTCGTGGCATGCGGCTCCCTCTGACAGCCCAAAATCCGGCCATCAAACGGTGTTCACAGTGTAGACGCCCTTATATTAATCAACGATAACATGTCGCATTTTGATCCAAGTGCACTTTTCAATCGTGTCAATCCAGATAGCGTAACGATTTGTGACGCCATCCGCCGGTCAGACGCTCACTTGTTTCTCAATATCGACGCATCATCGTGTTTTTTCAACAAACTGAGAATCAACATTATTTTGATCTTTTCGAAGAAGCACCATATATTTTGACGATGAATCGAATCATTGTGATACATTCGCTGTCGCTCATACGATTTAGAGCAACTCCAATCTTGAAAAAGCTCACAGGTTCGCTTAGTCAAGATTTCCGTTGGCGTGTTCATGATAACTGAGCGTTTCCGCCCATCCTCATTCTTCGGACGTTCGAAAGCACTCAGCTATCATTCCACGCAGAATAGAATTTGTCAATAAAAGACGCTTCCATTCTTAATCATCCATAATAAAAGCCCGACCACTCAAATCAGTAGCCAAACTTCCATAATCGATATGCGTATATTTTTCACTTTACTATATAGTGTAGTGAATTTTATGCGCATCTTACTTCTTTGTTGCTTTGTGACATTGTGCAATTTTTCGTGTAGTTTCTATAGTATCGGCACGCGTTTTTGCACATTTTGTCGATCATTATTTCAGTTCCACAAGCATCCAGACTGTCTTAAACCGCCATTTCCCTGCTGTTTCTCTTGTTGTTATAATCTCTACCCCGTATTTTTGAACCTCTCGATTTAAAAGCAATTTGCCGATCGTCTCTTGGCTAGAGCGTCCTTTAGCCGGAACAATATTCAGGACGCGAATCAGTGCTGCCTTTAGCTCATCCTTTAGCATAGGCTCATTGAGATGTTCCGCAATGTAGGCTGACACATTATCCGACTTATACTCTGGAACAGGACCACCCAAATCGCCCCGAATCATACTAAGAATTGCGTCATGATATCCATCCTGTAACATTTTCAGTGCGACACTTTTCTGATACTGGAAGAACATCTCTTTCATCTCGTTGATATGGTACTCTTTTGTTCGATGATCGTAGTACAAAGTGGACTCCTCACCGATTCGCTCGTTTACATCCGGAGCTGCCAAAAACTTCTCCCAAGTCTCCCCGCCTGCACGATAACACAGCGCTGGTTCAAGATTATAGGTGGCCTCTTTAAGGCGCGTCTCCAGCTCCCGTTTTCCCTTGCCGCGCAGATAGAGTTTAAAGGTATCCTGCTCACTCACTGGCCGCTTTCTGCCGATCTCTTGAATCACCTCCATGGGCAACCACTGCTCAATGAAAATATGTTTGACCGTCTCGTCTTTGATGTCAACACCGTTATAGAAGACAGTCGTAGTAAAAAGGATCCGCTTCAAAAGCTTTCCGTGCCGGACACAATCATACAGAGTATCCATCGCGCCGGACTTGTTGTGGTCAGAGCAGTAGTAGGAAGCCGCATCACCGTATATCAGCTTCATTTTTTCAAGTGCGGCATGACTCGTTACAAAAACGACCACTTTTTCATCTGGTGGAATGGAATCCAAGAGAGCCTTACGCTCAGCATCTCGATAGTAGAATCGAATTTCTGAGACACACGATTTTCTTCTTGGGATTCGGTAGTAGTTTTCTGGGGGAAGTGTCCCCTCCTCCTTCCACTTCTGAATCAAGAAGTCCATCGTGGCGCTCATGTAGATCGCTGTTTTACACGAAACCAACTGCTCGATGCACTGGTACGCCATGTTCGTCTTGTGGTTGAATTTGGCATCATTCACAAAATAATGAGCCTCATCACAGACAATATAGGTGTAGCAACGCTTGATGTGTTCCAGCGTCTTCTCCGGGTCTTCCTGATAGTCTTTCTGGAGCTTTTGATAGGTTTGCACCTCTACAAACTCAAAACTCAGGCACTCGATCATCGCCAATCTAACCAGGTCTGTATCTCGGAAATCCCTTTCGACTCCATCCGCTAAAATGGCTTGGACGATTTGCTCCCACAGCGTTTTCCGGTTGCAAAGATATAGAATTCGCTTTCGATTTTCCACATTGAATCTTGGGCAGCTCGTCATATTTTTCTTCAATAAGTCCATGATTGCAGTCGTTTTACCTGCACCTGTCCCTGCATCGATCACATAGCGGCCAACGCCCCAGCTTTGTATAATGTCGCCGATGGCCTGTGAGACGTAGCGTGTGTCCTCTGGCAAAGCCGGTAAAGCCCGTTCAAATAGCATTTCTTCCCGGCGGATATCATCCAGTGACCAAATCATTTCCTGTTCGGCTGCTTGCGGTTTCGTCATCGGAGCAGGTACGCGTGGCAACTCTTCACAGGGGTCCAAGCCGATGTCGGTAAGATCCCCAAATAGCGCCAAGATAGACAATGCATCGTTGGGTTTATTTTTGGGCAGAGATACAGGCTGCATGGGTGTAGTGGTAACATTTGTTTCTTCAGTCATAAAATAATATTGCTCCTATAAAAATATAAGGCGCACAGCCCAGCTATCTTGCCAGACCATGCGCCGGTTTGTTAGCATCTACCCAAAAAGCTCTGGTCAAACGCTTCGTTCTGTGCTATTATAGTGGCGGGAACTTTAGCAATACATATATATTCCCGTCTCTATAGCCGCTTTGCCTGTTGCAGCAGGTAAGGCGGTTTTTGTTTTACTGTTGCGCATGGGACTTTGCCTCGATTGCTGCCGCCGCTTCTGCAAACGTCTGCATGGCGCTGTTGTAGCCAATTTGGAACGAGTGCTCGGCAACGGACGTAACCAGCCCTTCCAGAATTTCAGATAGGATCTCGTTCTGCGCTTCGCTCAAATACGGTCGAATAAGCGCCTCTGCCTGACGATTGCTTACATCTACGGCATCCTTAAACTTCTCCCGACTCTGCTTGATCTCGTCAGCGGTCTGAAATACATCTTTTAAAAAGCTCATTTTGATCTCCTTTTTCATGTCTATAATCGTATTTTCCAGCTTTCCCCCGGCGGGGTACGGAGCAACTTCTGGGTCCCACATATTATGTAGCACCTCCGGGGTGTTATTGACCTTCTGCGCATCGAGCCATTCCATCAGCCCTTCGCGGAAGATTCGGTAGCTATTGCCCACCTTTACCGCCGGGAAGCCCGGTTTACTCACCAGCCGATAGACAAAATTCTGCCCGAACCCCAGCAGCTCTGCCACTTCGGCAACGGTCATCATGGGCGAGAGCTGTGTCGCTGTCGTCGGCTTTCCAGCGGTGTTCTTTTTGCTTCGTGTCATAATTTGTATGCTCCTATATAATCGGATTGTATTTTTTGGCAGTCAACTGGGCGTTGCTAAATTACGCCTTATTGTTTTTTCTTTATATGCTATCAAATCTTCTTGTTTTATTTATGCCAACAGTATATCACAACTTGTATTAAAATTCAATGGTTATCTGTGATTTTTTCTTCTGTATTTTAAGTAAAGTCCAATAATACTTTTTTTTGAAAGGTGCTATTGCCTTTTTGTTGATTTTTAACAAGCGCACGCCATTTTTACATCAGGTATAAAACAATCCGTATAAAGCGTCGTATCAGGCATCGTTTCCAGCACTGAGAGGATTTGGTTTTTCCCTTCTGCCGCTCTCCGACGTCCGTTCAGGCAATCATGCCATCCATAGTGCACCACCTCCTGTGCTTCTATTGGCGAAATTGCGCCGTTTTTCGCTTATTGGCGATACTATGTCTCTTTTGGTTTTTCCCCATTCCACTCAACATCGCCAACATCGCCACACTGGCGAAGTTGATTTCTGTCGCTTATTCGTCATTTTTATGCAACTTCGCCACACACTCGTCTCACCGCCCGTACAGCGCACAAGGACGTGATGAACTTGAACTTTCCGTCAGCCTGCCGCACCCGCTTGGTCTGGATCTTTTTTTCTTTTACAAGGCATGTATGTGCCCGCTCAACGGTGCGTTTGCTGCATCCTGTTTCGTCCATTACCAGCTTTTTCAGATCCATACCAGCCATCGGTCCCTGCTCTTTCAGAAGGGCCATGATGGACTCCTTGGCATCCTGCTGCGACGGCTCCAATGGCATCGGCTTGTCGGCCATCAACTCCTTATAATGCTTCTCCGTGGTCGCCGCCAGCACTGCCCTGACGGTTTCCACCTCTGCGCCTGCCTTATTTTTCACACCTACCGTCTGGGTATGGAAGAGGATACTACGTGCCTTAGTGCCAACGTTCAGCTTTTCCTGCGTTACATAGGTGACGCTCTCGTCCATCGGCAGTCTCCCCAGAATGGTCACGCTGCGAGCGGCATTCCACAGCTCACCCGAACCAGCCAGCAGCATCCGCGCATCATCGCCCGCCTTCTTTACCATGTGAGATACAATGACCACGCTGAACTGGTCTGCCAATGCTTTTTCCTGCAACATATCAAGCGCCCTGCGCATCACATCACCATTTGCCGCTGCATTACCCTCCAGAAAGCTCCTGAGCGGGTCGATGATAACCAGTGCCGGATGCAGCTCATCAATAAGCTCAAACAAGCTTGCCCCAACAACAAGCTTTTTCTTTTTCTGCTGCCAGTACCAGCCGGGAGTCGCGTAAAACACCCTGCGCATATCCGCCTCTGCCGCGATCATGCGCGGAGCCAGAGACATGCCGGGGTCATCCTCGCTCGTAAGTACTAAAACATTCCCCTGTGCAACTGCAGCATCAGGGAAGAGCATCGTGGGGCGTCCGGTCGTTATGGCAGCCACTACATCCGCCATGAATACGCCCTTGTCCACGCCGCCGGGACCTGCCACGACCGACACAGCACCCATCGGGAAGTATCCTTTAATAAGCCACCGGGTATTTACCGGCTCCACATCTCCCAGACACGGAATCATGCCTCCATGGTAGACCGGCGCAGCTGAAGCAGTGGTCACAGCAGGGATCAACGGAAAGAAACTCAGAGAACTCATATTTTACTCCTTATATTCGTTTGCGATTTTGGCACATTTTTATACTTTTTCACGCTACATCGTGCACCTTCTAAAAAATAGCAACAAAAAAAAGACGCACAAAAAGATAGAACTCCCAAGCCGCACTCATACCGTATACCGGCAGAATACAGCTTCTGGGAAACTACTCTATCTAATCATGCGTCTCGCCTTAGGCTGAGACCTCCATTCGTCTAGGTGAGGCTCAGTATCCTGAACCTCGACGAACAGATAAAATATGTTACGCAGTCCATCACTATGGGTCCGCGTAATGGCCCTCGGAAACATCATCTTTACTTCTGGGCTTCATACGAAACCTTCCGGGGGTAAGGTCATTATAGCACCGATCTGCAGGTTGAGCAGCGTGGATGCACGGCAGCCGGTACCAAGCAGGAAGTTGACAATGACCCAGTTGCGGTATTCAGCAAAGGAGCACGTCTTGCAGTCCGGTTCCTTCAGCAGCTTCTGCAGCTCGTCGGTGGTGTAGGGTTCTTTGATTGGATCATCTGCCCGCACCAGCTTGATAGAGAATTGCTCCAGATACCCTTTCTCCATGCACCAGTATAAAAACGCCCGGACCATGCGCAGGTTCGTATTGATGGTCGTATCGTGGAGCTGCTGGTCCTTCATATAGAAGATATAGTCTTCCACCGTTTCCTCTGTGATGGTAGTGATGGGCTGTTCTGTGTCCCCCAGAAACCGAAAGAAGCTTCTGCCCTTAGCAGCGTAGAAGTCGAGTGAGCCTTGGGAGAGGTTCTTGAGCCGGTTGTACTTTTGGAACCTTTCAAAGGCCTGTTGGATGGTGGGGTTTGCCTTGGCAGTGGGTCTTAAATCACGGTTACGCACGAGAGAGACTCCTCCTTTTTTCGCGAAAAATCCCTCTCGCCCATCCAATGCTTCCAAAAAATGGGGCAAAAAGAGAAAGCCCAGAATCATTCGAATCAACGAACAATTCTGAGCTTTCTCATGCCACCGGCGGGGCTTGAACCCGCACTCTGTCGCCAGAAAGGGATTTTAAGTCCCTCGTGTCTGCCAATTTCACCACAGTGGCTTCTAAATGAACTGCCGCTACAAGAGCTGCAAACGGCAATTCATATCATACAATAGAAATCCCGATTTGTCAAGTTATACCTTGCCGCCATGCAGCTCGGCATACATGCGGGAGCGGCACTCGGCGACGGCGGGGCTCATGTTGACGTAGTGCTTGTGGGGGCACTCCAGGCGCAGCTCGCTCTCCCAGGTCTCATCGGTCAGTTGGCGGGCGATGTAGGCCTTTTTCTCTGCGATGGAGGGCAGCTCCATGGCCAGCTCGCCGTGGAGGATGTGCGGCACCAGCAGCTTTTTCACCTTGGTGGGGGTGATGGTCACGGTGCGCTCAATGGCGTCCGAATCCAGATTGACCATCGTGACAGGCTTGCCTGCCTCGATCTTCTCGCCATCCATGGCGATCAGGTCGCACTGTGCCTGGCCGTTTTCATCGTAAAGACGCCACGGCATCTTTTTGCCAGGGATGATGGCCTTGCTGGCAGAATCCGAACACTTCATCTTGGGCTGATAGGTTCCATCCGGGCGCTTGACGGCCACCAGCTTGTACACGCCGCCGAAGACGGGGTCGGAAGCCGAGGTGATGAGGTTCTCGCCGACACCATAGGAATCGAAATGGGCGTGCTCATACAGCTCCATGTTGGCGATCTTCTTTTCGTCCAGACCGTTGGACGCCACCAGCTTGATGTAAGGCTTCCCTGCTGCGTCCAGCGCCTTGCGCAGGCGCTTGGAGCCGCGGGCCAGGTCGCCGGAGTCGATGCGGGCGCTCTTGACGCGGCGGCTGGGGTCGTTGGGATACTTTTCGATGAGGTAATCGTCCAGCTTGATGAGGTTGGGCAGACCGCTCTCCATGATATTATAGGTATCCAGCAGGAGGCTGACGGAATCCGGATAGGTATCGGCAAAGGCCTTGAAGGCGTCGAACTCGGTCGGGAAGAACTCGATGAAACTGTGGGCCACCGTGCCGACGGCCTTGACCTCCGGGCCATACTTCATCTCGGCCAGGCAGTTGGCGGTGCCGATGCAGCCGCCCAGAACGGCTGCATACGCGCCGTCGTTGCCCGCGCTCTCGCCCTGGGCGCGGCGGGTGCCGAACTCCATGACGCTGCGGGGGGTGTGGGTGTTCAGACCGGTGACGCGGGTCGCCTTGGTGGCGATCAGGCTGTGGAAGTTCATGGTCTGCAGCAGATAGGTCTCGATGAGGATAGCGCCCACAAGGTCGCACTCGATGCGGACCATCTGCACATGGGGATAGCAGACCGTGCCTTCGGGCAGAGCGTACATGTCGCCCTGCCAGCGGTAGGTGCGCAGATACTCGCAGAACTCCTCACTCATGCCCTTGGTGCGCAGCCAGCAGATATCCTGCTCGTTGAAGTGATAGTTCAGCAAAAAGCGCGTCAGCTTGCGCTGGCCTGCGCTGATGGAATAGCCCTGGTTGTCGGGGTTCTTGCGGAAGAACATATCGAACACCAGCGTCGTATCCTTGAAGCCGTGCAGGAACAGGCAGTTGGCCATCGTGAACTCGTAGAAATCCACGACCATGGCAGGGTTATCGTAATCTTCATCCGGAATATACGGAACAACTTTGATCTCGTCCATGAAAGTTTCCTCTCTTCATATCCATACAGCGGCCGATACCGGGCGGCTGCTGAAAAAACGCCCCGGCCCGGTCTGCATCTCAGGTGCGGCGCGGAGCTCTTCCACCCTGTCATGACAGGGTGTTTGTATCATGATAGCATCTTTCCCGGATGGGTGCAAGAGGTTTTGTAAAATTCCGGCGGGTGCAGGCAAAATCTTTTTTCCAAACCAGAAAAAACGGCTGCCTCCAGAAGCCGGGAAGCAGCCGTTCGATTCAATTGTGATCAGCCATTCATGATGTTGGGAGTCGCGTTCTTCAGCATGACGTCATGGCTGCCGCCCTCCACGATGGAAGTGGAGGAAACGACCGTCAGCTTGGCCTTCTGCTGCAGCTCCGGGATGGAGAGCGCACCGCAGTTGCACATGGTGCTCTTGACCTTGTACAGCGTGGTCTGGACGCCATCGGACAGGGGGCCTGCATACGGGACATAGCTGTCCACGCCTTCCTCAAAGCTCAGCTTGGTGGAGCCGCCGAGGTCATAGCGCTGCCAGTTGCGGGCACGGTTGGAGCCTTCGCCCCAGTACTCCTTCATATACTGGCCATTGATGCGGACCTTGTTCGTGGGGCTCTCGTCAAAGCGGGCAAAGTAGCGGCCCAGCATGACGAAGTCTGCGCCCATGGCCAGCGCCAGGGTGATGTGGTAATCGTGGACGATGCCGCCGTCGGAGCAGATGGGCACATAGATGCCGGTCTCCTTATAATACTCATCGCGGGCCTTGGCGACCTCGATGACAGCGGTAGCCTGGCCGCGGCCAATGCCCTTGGTCTCGCGGGTGATGCAGATGGAACCGCCGCCGATGCCGATCTTCACGAAGTCGGCACCTGCCTCTGCCAGGAAGCGGAAGCCTTCTGCATCGACCACATTGCCTGCGCCGACCTTGACGGTGTCGCCGTAGTGCTCACGGATCCAGCCGATGGTGCGGCTCTGCCACTCGGAATAGCCCTCGGAAGAGTCGATGCAGAGGACGTCCACACCGGCCTCCACCAGAGCGGGAACACGCTCGGCGTAGTCACGGGTGTTGATGCCGGCACCCACGACATAGCTCTTGTTGGCGTCCAACAGCTCGTTGGCGTTCTTCTTGTGGGAGTCGTAGTCCTTGCGGAAGACGAAATACTTCAGGTTTCCCTCGGCATCCACCAGAGGCAGCGTGTTGATCTTGTTGTCCCAGATGATGTTGTTGCAGTCATGCAGGGAGGTGTTTTCCGGGGCCGTGACCAGCTTTTCGATGGGGGTCATGAAGGTGGTGACGGAAGCGTCATCGGGGGTGTGGTTGACGCGGTAATCGCGGGAGGCCACGATGCCCAGCAGCTTGCCGTTGGGGGTGCCGTCGGCGGTGACGGCAATGGTGGAGTGGCCGGTGCGGGCCTTCAGCTCCAGCACATCGTGCAGGGTGGCCGTCGGGGCCAGATTGGAGTCGGAGACGACATAGCCGGCCTTATAGCTCTTGACGCGGCGGACCATCGCTGCCTCGTTCTCAATGCTCTGGGAGCCATAGATAAAGGAAACGCCGCCCTCGCGTGCCAGCGCGATCGCCAGCTTGTCGCCGGAGACTGCCTGCATGATGGCACTGATCATGGGAATGTTCATTTCCAGCGGGCATTCTTCCTCGCCCTTGCGGTACTTGACCAGCGGGGTCTTCAGGCTGACCGCCGTGGGGACATTCTCCGAAGAAGAATAGCCGGGGATCAGCAAGTACTCACCAAAGGTGCGGGAAGGTTCTTCATAGAAATATGCCATACTCAAACTCCTTTTCTCTCGTGCAGCCCGTAGAAACGGCGGCAAATTCATTTCACTTATCGTGCCTGGAAGATGCTAAAAATGCTTGCACCTATTGTAACACAAACCGGCACAAACGCAAGCATTTCGCAAAACAAACTTTCCAAAACTGTCCTTGCGAAAACCAGACACTTTGTCTAAGAAAACGGTGGAAAGTAACACTTTATTCCCGAAAATGCGGGCCGTTCTCCCCTGCTGCGGGCCTGAGGGCGCAAAAAAGCCCGCCCCCGAACGGGAGCGAGCTCTTTTGCACACGAAGCGAGGATACCGCCTGTGCGGTGCACACCAACAGCTGCGAAGGAGAACAGCCGGAGGAGGAGCGGTGCGCACCCGATATCCACGGATAACAAGAAGAAAAAGATTTCACGCAGAAGAGCTTTCGCTCTTCTTGTAACTATATTGTAACTCTTTTGAAACCATTTTGCAAGGGGTTTTGCGAAAGTTTTTGTAATTTTTTTGTAATTTTTTCTCAGGCGTTCTCAGCCGCTTCGCTGGAAAATTCCAGATAGCACTCAAAGGCTATGTGCCCGTCCCGGCGGCCCACCACATACCAGCCGTCGGCCGACGGCGCATAGGCCACCGCCACCTGCGCCCCCATCGGGATCTCGCGGTGGTACTTGATGGAGGCGAAGCGCAGCGGGCCCTTCCGGAGGGCATCCAGCGGCAGGGCGTCGCAGGCGATGTCCAGATAAAACGAGTTATTCACATGGCCGTTCAGGTCGCACAGCGAGTAGCTGGCCGTCCAGCTGCCCGCCGGGGTCAACTCCTTGCATTTGTGCACCAGCTGAGGCAGCTCCTCTTCCACATCCTCGTTTTCGTAGTTGGGGGTGCACCAGCTGGGCTGCCGCATGATGTGCCCCATTTCGGTGTTCACTACGATCCAGCGGCAGTCCACGAGGGCCAGCTCTTTCCCGGCCTCGTCGAGGATGTGGGTGATCCGCTTCATCGAGCCTTTTTTGCAAGGCTCACAGGCGGTATCCAGCGTGATCTTCTCGCCGCGGGTGGGCATCCGGTAGACCTCCACGGCCTGCTTGCCCACCAGAAACGCCGTGTGGCGGGCGGCAAAGAAATCGTCGTCCATACCGTAGGCGCGGGCGTGATCCGCCGCAGCCTGCTCCACATAACGGAACAGGGCGCTGGGTTTGAGTTTCCGGTGAAAATCACAGTCGGCGTTCAGAACGGTCGCAGTTTCAGTAAAGTGGTTCAGTTCCATGGTAAAAATATCCTCTCTATCAAAAACAGGCCGCACCGTTTGCGGCGCAGCCTGCATGGATCAATACATGTTCCGCGATTTTTTGCGCAGCTTGCGCCAGATGTTGAAGCAGGCCAGCGCGACCATGGCCAGAAGCAGCATCAGAAAGACGATGCCGCTGCCGCCCTCGTCGTAGCTCTTCATCTCGCTCCACTTGACGTCCAGCTCACTGTTGACCTCATCGCTCAGGGCAGTGAAGACCTTTTCCTTCGCTTCGATCTCCTCCGAAGGGAAGGCAATCTCGCTGTACTTCAGGTCCTCGTCCAGCACCTCCCACACGGCCTGCATGGGGGTGGTGTAGCCGATGTATTCGGCGTTCGCCTTGCCGATGTCCACTTCGCACATGAAGTTGATGAACATTTCGGCGGCTTCCTGCTTTTCGCTGGTGGCGGGGATGCACATGCTGTCCACCGAAAGGACGCTGCCCTCCTCCGGGAAGACCCAGGCCAGGTCGGGGTTGTCGTCGATCATGGTGATGGCGTCGCCGGAATAATAGACGCCGATGGCCGCCTCGCCGCCGATCATCTTATCGAAGATTTCGTCCATGACATAGGCCTGGACCAGCGGTTTCTGCGCCTTGAGGTGTCCGACCACCTCGTCCACTTCCTCGGTGGACTGGGGGTTGATGCTGTGGCCGGTGGCAAATGCCGCGATGGCGTACGCATCCCGGCTGTTGTTGAACATCAGGATGTTTCCGGCGTACTGTTCATCCCACAGGTCGGCCCAGCTGGCGGGCGCCTTGTCCACCATGGTGGTGTTGTAGATGATGCCGGTGGTGCAGAGCATATACGGCACCGTGTATTCATTGGCGGGGTCGTAGTCGGCATTGCGGTAGACTTCGTCGATGTTCTGGAAGTTGGGGATGTTGTCAAAGTTCAGCTTTGCGAGCATCCCTTCCGAGATCATCTTGGCGACCATATAGTCCGACGGGATGATGACATCGTAATCCGCCGCGCCGGATTTCAGCTTGGCGTAGAGCGACTCGTTGGAATCAAAGGTGGTGTAGTTGACGTGGATGCCGGTCAGCTTTTGGAAGGCATCCACCACGTCTACGCTGTCGTCCGAGCCGTTGGAGATATACTCACCCCAGTTGTAGACGTTCAGGGTGACGTTCTGGCCCTTGAAGCGGGTCCAGTCGTAATCATCCGAAACGGAGACGTCTTCCGTGACCTCGATGGTCCCGGCGGCAAACGCCGAAAGCGGCAGACTGACAGCAAACACCACCGTCAGCAGCAAAAGCACCATGCGCTTCATCTGTTTCATGCGGCATCCTCCCCTCTCAGTGCCTTCTGGTCCCGGCGGTAGCCGCGGCTCTCCATGGCGTTGGAGATCAGGATGATGGTCAGAATGACCACGAACATGATGGTGGACAGGGCATAGATCTCCGGGCTGACCTTTTTGCGGGTCATGGAGTAGATGGCGATGGGCAGGGTCTCCACCGTGCCGCAGTTGAAGTAGGAGATCATGAAGTCATCAATGGAGTAGGTCAGGCAGATGAGGAAGGCCGACAGAATGGCGGGGCTGATCTCCGGCAGGATGACTTTGAAGAACGCCTGCCTGGGGTCACAGCCGAGGTCCAGAGCCGCCTCATACAGTTTGACGTCCAGCTGCTTGAGCTTGGGCGTGACGTTGAAGATGACATACGGCACGTTGAACGCGATATGCGCGATGAGCAGCGTGGGCAGGCCCATGATGGTATCGGGCAGGAACTCCACCCGGCCCGCAAAACGCTGGTAGGCCACGAAGAGCAGCATCAGCGAGATGCCGGTGATGATCTCCGGGTTGACGACCGGGATATAGGTGATGTTCGTCACCACAAGGCGGCTCTTGCGGCCCATGGAAGCGATGCCCAGCGAAGCCGCCGTGCCCAGGATCGTGGCGATGACGGCCGAGATGAGGGCCACTTCCACCGAGACGGCCAGCGCCCGCAGGATGGAGGCGTTGTGGAACAGGCTGGTGTACCACTTGAGCGTAAACCCGGTGAACAGCGCATAGCCCTTGCTCTGATTGAAGCTGAACACGATCATATACGCGATGGGCAGATACATGAAGCAGAAAAACAGGATGATATAGACCCGCTGCATCAGGCGGAGATGTTTCGTTTTCATCAGGACACCCCCTCCATTTCATCCTCGTCGAAGCTCGAAGTAAAGCTCATGCACAGCAGAACGATGATCATCAGCACCAGGCTCATGGCCGAGCCGACGTTCAGGTTGTAGCTGTTGCCGAGGAACTGCATCTCGATCAGGTCGCCGATCAGCAGGTTGGAACCGCCGCCCAGCATCCGGCTGATGACGAAGGTGGACACCGCCGGGACGAAGACCATCGTGATGCCGGTGCTGATGCCGGGTACGCTCATGGGGATGAGCACCCGCAGCAGGGTCTGGGTGGTGGAAGCGCCCAGGTCCTGCGCCGCCTCCACGATGCTCTGGTCGATCTTGGTCATGCTGGTGTAGAGCGGCAGGATCATATAGGGCACGTAGTTGTACACCATGCCCAGTACCACCGCACCGGAGGTATTCAGCATGGTGTATGGGCCAAGGCCGAAGGCACCCAGCACCGCGTTGACCGGGCCGTTGACGCTGAGCAGACCCATCCACGCATAGGTGCGGAGCAGAAAGTTCATCCACATGGGCAGCATGACCAGCATCAGCATGATGTGCTGCTTGTTCACCCGCAGGCGGGAGAGAAAATAGCCGACGGGGAACGCGATGATCAGGCAGATGACCGTGGCGATGAGGGCCAGCAGCAGGCTGCGCGCGAACACCGAGCCATAGCCGCTGATGGAGAGCAGGTTGTTCAGGGTAAAATTGCCGTCGCTGTCCGTCAGGGCATAATACACCACGATGATGAGGGGCACCACCGTGAAAAGCGTCATCCACACGAAGTAGGGATACGCGAGCTTTCGATCGTAAATCTTCATCATTTCGGCTCACCCCTCACGAACGCGCCATGATGTGGATCTCGTTGGGGCCGATGCGCATCCCGATGGTCTCGCCGGGGGTGCAGGCACGGGTGGAATGGATGAGCCACTCGCGGCCCTCCACATCGACGTGCATCTCGAAGTGGACGCCCTTGAAGATGACGTCATTGACGACGCCCACCAGCTGGCCTTCCATCGGCGAAACGACCTCGATGTCCTCCGGGCGGACGACGACCTGCACGCTCTGCTCGCGGGCAAAGCCGCGGTCCACGCACGGGAACTGGACGCCGGAGAAGGAAACGAGGAAGTCCTTGTGCATCACGCCATCCACGATGTTGGAGTCGCCGATGAAGTCCGCCACAAAGGCATTCTTCGGCTCGTTGTAGATATCCTCCGGGGTGCCGATCTGCTGCACCTTGCCGCCGTTCATGACAACGACGGTGTCGGACATGGTCAGGGCCTCTTCCTGGTCATGCGTGACATAGATGAACGTGATGTTCATCTCGCGCTGCAGGCGCTTGAGTTCCAGCTGCATCTCCTTGCGCAGCTTGAGGTCCAGTGCACCCAGAGGCTCGTCCAGCAGCAGGATCTCCGGTTCGTTGACCAGGCTGCGGGCAATGGCCACGCGCTGCTGCTGACCGCCGGACATCTGGCCGATGCTGCGGCGCTCAAAGCCTTTCAGACCCACGACTTCCAGCATATCGCGCACCTTGCGGCGGATGGTCTCTTCGTCCATCTTTTTCAGCCGCAGGCCGAAGGCCACGTTCTCGAACACGTTCAGATGCGGGAACAGCGCATACTTCTGGAACACCGTGTTCACCGGGCGCTTGTAGGGCGGCACACCGGTGATATCCTCGCCCTTGAGCAGAACTTTGCCGGAATTCGGCTCCAAAAAGCCTGCGATCAGCCGCAGGGTCGTGGTCTTGCCGCAGCCGGAAGAACCCAGCAGCGTAACGAACTCTTTGTCATGGATATCGAGATTCAATCCGTCCAGAATGCGCTGGCCGTCAAACTCCACTACGATGTCCCGCAGTGAAACGATCACCGAGTTGTCCATATTGATACCAAATCCTCCTTAAACTCAGATACGAAAAAAGACAGGGCTCGTGTCCCCATCCCTCGTACCAGGGCGATCGGTCCCCACGCGCCGTGCCTTGGGTGACAAATTGCGCAGTCTCTCCCCCTGTTCGTGTCTATCTTATACAATTTCCGTACAAATGTCAATCGCTCTGACACAGTTTGCCCAAACTTTACGCACCGGACAAAAACCGGGCCGGAACATCAAAAAGCCCGGAGGCTCCTCTGCGGGAAACTTCCGGGCTCAAAAAGGACTGCCAGATGAACTTTTGTTTCACGAAGCCGCTTTGTAACGGTCCTTTGCGGTGCACACTGTTTGCACGGTGGCGGCATCCACCGTGTAGAGGGATGCGTCCCCCGACACGGTCAGATAATAGCCGTCCGTGCCCTCGTAATAAGTCAGCGTCCGTTCGCCGTCCGCTGTGCGGACCGTGGCGGCAGCCAGCTGCTTCATGCCGGACGCATCGCCGTGGGGATCCTGCGCCGTGACGTAGCTGCTGAGGGCCGAAAGCAGGCTGCTGACCTGCGTTTCGTCCAGCTCTGCATCCGGTGCATCGGCCAGCCTCCAGACCGTGGTGTACGCCGTGCTGTCGCTGTCGCTTTTGGAGTCGACCGAACGGTCGGACTCTGCGGCTTCCGAAACCGCCGTCAGGGTGAACGGCTCGTCTCCGCAGGCAAGGGTGACGGATTCGATGGCCGAACGGGTCAGCCCCGCTGGATTGAAGGCACCGAACAGCTCAGTGCGGCTCAAAGCAAAGCAGGCCGCCTTGGACGCCGCTACCGTATACAGGGCATCGTCCCCGGCCTTTTTCAGGTAGATATCCCCCGTGGCGGCATTCTCTGCCCCAAAGGTGAAGGTGTTCGTCTCTCCTGCCGCTGTGACCGTGACGGTCAGGCTCTCGTCCGTGAAGCCGTAGTTCTCGCCGGGTTCTTCGGTCAGCTGGCGTTTGGCGTTCAGAGCCGACAGGGCGGTGACCATCGTGTTGCAGGCGGTGGCGTCCAGATGATAGGCCGGGTCTTCGGCCAGCGTCCAGCTGCCGTCTGCAACCGTCAGGGTATTCGTCTCGCCGTTGTACGTGACCGCAAGTTCGGTCAGGTCGCCCGCCGCAAAGGAGGACAGCGGGATGGTGCCCTCCGCCGCAGCGCTTTCGGCCTGTGCGGCCTGTTCGTTCTTCGCCGTCAGGGCTGCGAAGGCTCCACCCGCCAGAAAGACCAGAACCAGCAGAACGATGAGGGTGCGCTGTTTCGTTTTCATGCGGGCCTCACTTTCTGCGCCGCAGGATGACCACGACGGCACCTGCCGCCAGCAGCGCTGCCGGAAGGATCAGGATGAACACCAGACCCAGCACCGCCGCCTGTGCACTGGAGACGCTGATGGGGGCAGCTTCCAGCGCCTTGGAGTCGATCAGCACACTGCCGACCTGCCCCGCCAGCGAGGATGCACAGCCCTGCAGGAAGGTGCAGTTGCCGGGCACGACCTGATACGCGCTCTCGTTGTCCATGTTGCCGCAGTTGATCCAGATGACCTCCGCATCGGTAGCTGTATTGCGGGCGTAGGCTGCCAGCGTGAAGGGGCCATCCGTGTCGCCATCCTCTTTCTCCACCGTGGTCATCTCGTACCCGGCCGCCTTGCTGTAGGCCGCATCGGAGGTGGTGAGCAGCGCTTCTGCGGTCACATTCTCCGTCTCCGTCAGGGTGATGCCCTGCGCCATCTGGAGCAGAACATGGCGGCTGGTATCCACCCCCTCCAGCGCCGTGGTCTCGGTGGGGCTGGCGTAGTCCGGCAGCAGATAGTAGGGGTAGCCGTTCATGAAGTGGCCGGAATCGCCCTCGACCACCAGCCCCTCGGCGCGGGTCAGGCCGAATTCGGCCATCACAGCGTCCAGATTGGGCGTATTATAATAGGTATCGGTCGTGAGCAGAACCTTGCCGCCTGCGCTCAGGTAGCTGCGCAGAAGGCTCATCTCATCCACCAGAGCGCCCGCCGAGGCAAAGTCCTGTGCAGGGACGTTGATGATGAGCAGGTCGCAGTCCTCCGGGACGCTGCCGCTGGAAAGCAGGTCCAGCGCCGTGAGGGAGAGGTTCTGATTTTCCAGTGCATCGGTCAGCGTGTCGGTCAGGGCCTGCTCCCCGTGGTTGGTGGTGTAGTAGGCGTGTTTCTGTTCCCCACTGGTCAGGCGGTAGATGGCCGAGGTGATCTTACTCTCGCCGGAGAACGTCACACGATAGCTGCCGGTGGTGTAGTAGTCGGAATAGTCATAATCGTAGAGGTCGGAGGCGTCCAGCACGACACTCTGCTCCCCGGAGACCAGGATCAGACTTCCAGACGCAGCATCCTGTGCGCCGTACTGGGCTGCAAAGGTCGGGTAAATGGCCGGGTCCTTGATTTCCCAGGTAATATGGCTGCTCTCGGAAGCGTATTTGTCCAGGAGCTTGGAGATGATCTGGTCCTCATTGCCGGTCTCGCAGAGGTAGTAGATGGTCACATCCTGCGTCAGGCCCTGCGCCACCTGCGCGGAACTGTCGCTGAGGGTATACAGCCCGGCCTCCGAGAGGTCGAACGTGGTGTATTTGGTCGGGAGGGCCCGCACCAGCAGGTTCACCAGCACGGCCAGAACCAGGACGGCAGCCGTGATGGCAGCGGAATAGAGGCCGCTGCGGAATACCCGCCCATTCAGGGCCGTCTTATCTTTGGGGAAGAACTTCATCGCTGCGCACCTCCTTTAATTCCAGCGGCGCTTCTCGATGCCCTGCGCCGTGAGGAACAGGAACACCGCCGTCACGGTCAGGTAATAGACCAGCGTCGGGATGGAAAAGCTGTTGTTGACAAAATCTTCAAAGGGTGTGAAGAGGCACAGAGCGCTCAGCACCGCACTGAACGCCTCGGTCAGCCAGGCGCTCTTCACGAGGAAAAGGCCCGTCAGCCCCAGGCAGCACACTGCAAAGGCCAGACACCCCAGAACAAAGCTCCGGGTGCGCAGCCCGGCAAGGAGCGATGCCGCACCCGCGATTCCCACAAAGACGACCAGCGCCACCGCGCTGCCCGCATTGAACAGGCTGCGCAGGCTGGGCATCATATAGGCCAGCAGCAGCACCGAGAAGCCCGCCACCGCTGCAATGATGGGGTTTTCGGTCAGGCCGGAGAGGAACTCGCCGATGGCAATGGCCGCACAGCCCAGCAGAAAATAACACAGCAGACCCGCGAAGTTTGCGGCCAGCGCGGTGACTGTTCCGCCCAGTGCCCAGAGGATGAGGATCATCACGGCATCCACAAGGCACGGCAGCGCGAATACGGCGCACATCGCGAAGAACTTGCCCAGCACTACGCCCCAGACGGAGACCGGGCTGGTCAGCAACAGCTGGTCGGTGCGGCTGCGGCGCTCTTCGGCCAGCGACCGCATGGTCAGGACCGGAATGTAGAGCAGCAGCATGAAGATCGTGCGGTAAAGCGTATAGTAGCTGAAATCCGTCAGGCCGTAGCCGAGGTTCAGCGCCAGAAAATAGATGCCCGACGACGCCAGCAGAAAGGCTGTGAGCAGATAGCCGAGCATCCCGTGGAAATAGCTGCGGAGTTCCCGCTTGAAAATGGCGTTCATTCGTCTTCCTCCCCTGTGCTCTCCTCGGTCTCGCCGCCGGTCAGTTCCAGGAAGACTTCTTCCAGACTCCTGCCGTTCGCCGTCAGCTCCTGCAGACTGCCCGATGCCGCCAGCCTGCCTTTGGACAGGATCAGCACCTGCTGGCAGACCGCCTGCACCTCGCTCAGAATATGGCTGGACAGGATGACCGTGTGGGCCTGCCCCAGCTCCCGGATGAGTTTGCGGATCTCGATGACCTGCGCCGGGTCCAGGCCGACGGTAGGCTCATCGAGGATGATGAGCTTCGGGCTGCCCAGCAGCGCCTGCGCGATGCCCACCCGCTGCCGGTAGCCCTTGGAGAGGCTGCGGATGAGCCGGGGCAGGACCTTTTCCAGCCCGGTGCGGCGGGCTGCGCTGCGCACCTGCTCTTTCCGCTCGGCCTTCTTGACGCCCTTGAGCTCGGCCGCAAAGTCCAGATATTCCTGCACCGTCATCTCCGGGTAGAGGGGCGGCTGCTCCGGCAGATAGCCGACGCACTTCTTTGCCGCATCGGCCTCCTCCGGCAGCGGGTGCCCCGCCACCGTGACCTGCCCGCTGGTAGCGGACAGATACCCGGTCAGGATGTTCATAATGGTGGACTTGCCCGCACCGTTCGGCCCCAACAGGCCGCAGATGCCGCCGTCTGCCACTGCAAAGGAAACATCTTCTACCGCCAGACGGTGCCCGTATTTTTTGGTAAGATGAGAAACTTCGATCACAAATAACGCTCCTCTCAAAGGCCGCGCAGAACGCGATGGATTTCGTTGCTGGTTTATTTTAGTCTGCAAATGTGATGAAAATAAGATAAAGTCGTGTAAGTTCCGAAAGGTTCCACCGTTCGCGCTTTTCTGCCCCAACACGCAAAAAAGCGCCGCCTCCACAAGGGAGACGGCGCTTTGGAAAAGACCAGTAAAATTACTTACGGCCGAAGCGCTTGTTGAAGCGCTCAACACGTCCGCCGGTGTCGACCAGCTTCTGCTTACCAGTGTAGAAAGGATGGCACTTGGAGCAAACTTCGACGTGGATCTCAGGCTTGGTGGAACGGGTCTTGATGACGTTGCCGCATGCGCAGGTGATGGTGCAGTCAACGTAATTCGGATGGATACCCTGCTTCATTCTTTTTCACCTCATTTCTGGTTCTGACGTATTGGGGCCATATTATCAATGTATGTGCCCATCACAACCTTCAATATCGGCTACCCCCACGAGCGGCCTTGGAAACGATTGCTTAAATATTATAGCACAACTTTTGAAAAATGCAAGGGGGAATTTTTGATTTTTGGTCGTTCAACAACAAAAATCTCCTGTACGCATCGGGAACTGCACCCCAAATAAATACAGGAGATCCATTGCCTTGCGTTCAACTTATTTATCGCCATGGAGCCATCATCCCCACATTTTTTATAGCGATAAACAGAAGTCAAATTTCCAGCAATTCCAATTTATTCCTTTATATACTTCCATATACTTCGATACCGCGAAATATTTCACCCCACCCGCTGCCGCTTATCCAGCCGCATTTTATCAGCGATCATCGCAATGAACTCGCTGTTCGTAGGTTTTCCCCGCAGGTTGTGGATGGTATAGCCGAAGTAGCTGTTGAGGGTGTCCACATCGCCCCTGTCCCATGCAACCTCGATGGCGTGGCGGATGGCGCGCTCCACGCGGCTGGCGGTGGTGCCGTTTTTCTTGGCGATCTCCGGATAGAGCCGCTTGGTCACGGCGTTGATGTACTCCGGCTCGTTCATGGTGAGCAGGATGGCATCCCGCAGGAACTGGTAGCCCTTGATGTGGGCGGGGACACCGATCTGGTGCAGGATCTCCGTCACGGTCAGCTCATCGCTGTCCACGCTGGTGGGCAGGTGATGCTTTTCCTTGCCCATTGCCACCTTCACGACCCGGCTGGCGAGGACATTTTCGTCAAACGGTTTGACGAAATAGTACGCAAATCCCTCATCCAGCAATTCCTGGACCATTTCCTCGCTCTGGAACGCACCCGTCACAAAAAACGAGGTGTGCCGCTCGCCTGCGGCGTTGTACTTCTGCTTGACGGCCAGTGCATCCAGCCCCGGCATAAAAGCGTCCAGCAGCACCACCTGCGGCCGCACCGAGAGCATTTTCTGAAGCACCTTCTGTCCGTCCTTTTCGACGACCGTAACTTCCACGCCTTTTTGTTCCAACGCTTCGCGGCAGGCTTCCGTGATCTCTGCGCTGGTATCCGACATCAAAAACCGAATTTTATCCATCGTTCATTCCTCCAAAGTGTGCAGTTCCCTTAACGCTTTTGATTTTACCATATTTTTCCATTGATTTCAACGGTTATTTTTGCCATATTATGGCATCCATTGTCGAATGATGCTTATTCATTTTGACGATTCTGTATCCTGCGCCCTCTGCGCCGCGATTTCGGCCTGTTCCAACATGGTCTGGGCAAAAATTCCGTAGCCGCGTGTCGGGTCGTTGACCAGAACATGGGTCACTGCTCCCACCAGCCGCCCGTTCTGCACGATGGGGCTCCCGCTCATCCCCTGCACGATGCCGCCCGTCTGCGCCAGAAGCGCCGGGTCTGTTACACGCAGGACCATGTTCCGCTTGGGGTCTGCGTCGCTGATCCGTTCGATCCGGACCTGATAAGGGCGCGGCGTCTCACCGGACACCGTAGACCAGATCTCCGCGCTGCCCGTTGTGACCTCCTGCGCAAAGGCGACCTCCATGCGCTGCCCGGCGAACTGTGTGCGGGTTGTGCCGTATACGCCGTTCTCTCCATTGATGCGGATGCTCCCGATGGCCCGGCTGCCCAGAAAGTGCCCTTTCAGTTCGCCGGGGCTTCCTGCTGTTCCTTTGCTGCAGCCGGTGATCTCGCAGGGGACGATCTCCCCTGTGCGCAGTGCAATGCTCTCGCCGGTGTCGCTGTCGCTGATGGGGTGGCCAAGCCCCGCAAAAATGCCCCGTGCATCGTCTGCGAAGGTCAGCGTCCCGACACCGGCCGAGGAGTCGCGCACCCACATCCCGGCCCGCCACTGCCCTGCCGCCGCATCCCAGACCGGCACAAGCGTCGTGCGGAGCTGCTCTCCGTTCCGGATATACACGACCTCCACCGCCTGCCCCTGCGCTGCTTCCAGCGCCGCTTTGACGGCGTCATTGTCCTCCGTCACGGTCGTGCCGATGCGGATGACCCGGTCGCCCAGGCGCAGCCCGGCTTCCTTTGCCGGATTGGCCGTGCCGCCGCTGGGGCGTTCCACGTCCGAAAAGCCGACCACCAGCGCCCCCTCTGAGAACATCTTCACCCCGAACGGCGTCCCGCAGACCGTCACCTGCATCCGCTCGGTAACGATGGTCCGGATGGTCTTGATCGGCAGCCAGCCGCCCAGCGAGAGGGTGGTCTGGTAGCTTCCCACCGCGCGGGTGCTGGCGACATTCTGGCTTCCGTGCGCCCCCAGTGGCTCCACATAAGAAAAGCGGGGCAGCACCAGAACCTCGCCCGGCGTCAGATAGACGCGGTCCGGCAGACGGCTGTACAGCCACCCCAGCGCAGCGACCGGCAGCAGCGCCAGCCATGCTGCCGCCTGCTTTGCCCGCTTCCAGCCCTTTCGGTGCGCTCGGTCCTGCTGTTTCACGTTCGCCATCTCCCCGGAATCTTTTTTGCTAGTATGCGCCGCGCGGGATGTGATTATAAAATTGTGCCGCAGGAATTGACTTTTGGGTGCAAACTTGATACACTTAATAAGCTCCGTGCGGAAGTGGCGGAACGGCAGACGCGCTGGTTTTAGGCACCAGTTCCATCGGAGTGAGGGTTCAAGTCCCTTCTTCCGCATAAGAAAAGGCTCCATCGAACGGTTTCCCGTTTGGTGGAGCCTTTTTACGTTTGCCTCTGTTCTTGTTTTTTTTACCACTTTTCTACCACTTTTTGACGACTTTGGGAGCGTCAGAAGCCGTTAAAACCGCTGGCATTCGTTCGTATCTGCACATTCCAAAACAAACAAAAACCCGCATGAGCGCTTGATTTTCAAGCATTCATGCGGGTTTCTCATCTGGTGCGAGTAGTGATACAGAACTTTTCAAAAACCATCGTAGTACAATTTGTTTTTGAG
>NZ_QUFG01000015.1:0-8896 GCF_003478405.1 Faecalibacterium sp. AF28-13AC
AATAGGTTCCGTTACAAGTTTTTCGATATTGTTCAATTTTCAAGGTCCTGTGCGCCTCAACCAACCGGCTGACGACTTGATCATTTTATCACAGAAGTGATTTTTTGTCAAGCACTTTTTTCGAAGCGTTTCGAACATTTTGAACTTGGATCGCTTCAGATTTCTCAGAACTGACTGGAATCTTTCAGCGTCTATTGGTTCTTTTCTTTCGCTTCTCAGCTGGAACTTCGGAAGTCATTCTTTTGTCTCAGCGCTTGGCGCTCAAATATAATACCATACACCGGGGTGGATGTCAACACTTTTTTACAAGTTTTTTCAAGGAAATCTGAATTTCCTTCATTTTCTTGGATCTCATCTTCCATCCAAACGCTGCAGGGTGCATCTGTTGGGCCGCTTTTCGGTGTTTTGCAGCGTTTTTTCTCAAAATTCCAGCACCGGGCTGACCTCATTCCGCCGCTGGGTCTGGACGATGCAGTCCTTTTCGGGGATGACACCGGCCGCACCAAAGGTGTTGAAGACCGTCTGCAGCGCGAGCATGGGGGTATTATTTTCCTGAGAAAGATGGCAGAGGGCAAACTTCTTACACCCCTCCTGCACCAGTTCCAGGAGCTTGGCTGCACACTCGTCGTTGGAGAGGTGGCCGCGGGTGGACTCGATGCGGGAGCGTAAGTAATAAGGATACGGCCCGCTGCGCAGCATGTGCAGGTCGTAGTTGCTTTCCAGCGCAACAAGGTCACAGCCGGAAAGCGCCTCGTGCACCGGCGGCGTCAGAACGCCGAGGTCGGTGGCGATGGTCATGGTCTTGCCGTCCGGGGTATGGATGCGGTAGCCCACGCAAGGCACATCGTGGCTGGTGGGAAAGGCCGTGACGCCGAAATCGCCGATGTCCTCTTCCCCGCCGGAGACGCTGTGCATCTCGCACGAAACGGGCACGATGCCATTGGCGTCCAGAAAATCCAGCGTAGCCGCTGCGCCGTAGACCGGCAACGGGTTCTTTTTCAGGAAGGTGGAAAGCCCCTTCACATGGTCGCTGTGCTCGTGGGTGACGAGGATGCCCGCACAGTCGCTGACGTTCAGATCCAGTGCTTTGAGGGCCGCGCCTGTGGTGCGGACGCCTTTTCCCATATCCACGATGAGATATCGTTCGCCGCAGCGCACCACGCTGCTGTTGCCGGACGAGCCGGAGTATAATGAGATAAATTCTGCCATTGGTCTCCTCATAAAAGCAGCCCGCTGCAAAGACGCAGCAGGCTGGTTCAAATTTTGTGATTCTCTATGCAGCCTCTCCGTCGTGCTACGCCCGCCAGCTCCCCTATCCGGAGAAGCGGCATCCCATCAGCGATGACGGAGAGGTTTATTCCGTTACATGGCCGATTCCAGCGCAGCGGGCGCACGGTCCACCTTGCTGATGTCGGCACCCAGACCGCGCAGTTTCTCCACGATGTTCTCGTAGCCGCGCTCGATGTGGCCGATCTCCTCGATCTCGCTGGTGCCGTCTGCCATCAGGGCCGCCACGACCATGGCAGCACCTGCACGCAGGTCGGAAGCGCGCAGCGGGGCCGGGCTGAGCTTGTCCACGCCCTCGAATACGGCGACCTGGCCGTCCACCTGCACGTTTGCGCCCATCTTGCGCAGCTCGTCCACATAGCGGAAGCGGTTGTCCCACACGCTCTCCGTGATGGTCGAAGTGCCCTTTGCCACGCTGAGCAGCACACCCATCAGGGGCTGCATGTCGGTCGGGAAGCCAGGGTGCGGCATGGTGTTGATCTTCAGGGGCAGGATGTCGCCGGTGCGGCGGACACGGACAGCGTCATCGAACTCCTCCACTTCCACGCCCGCACGGCGGAGCTTGGCTGTGATCGGCTCCAGATGCTTCGGGGTGACGTTCTCGATGAGGACATCGCCGCCGGTGGCCGCAGCAGCTACCATATAGCTGCCCGCCTCGATCTGGTCCGGGATGATGCTGTAGGTGCAGCCGTGCATCTGCTGAACGCCGCGCACCTTGATGACATCGGTGCCTGCACCACGCACATCGGCACCGCACATGTTCAGGAAGTTCGCCAGATCGACCACATGGGGTTCCTTGGCGCAGTTTTCCAGAATGGTCTGACCCTCCGCCATGACAGCGGACAGCATGCCGTTCATGGTCGCGCCGACGCTGACCTTATCAAAGAAGATGTGCGCACCGGTCAGGCCTTCCTTGGCGCGGACGGTGATCATGCCGTAGTCCACGCTGTCCTCGGCGCCCAGAGCGCTGAAGGCCTTGAGGTGCTGGTCGATGGGGCGGGGGCCAAGGTTGCAACCGCCGGGCATGGCCACCTGCGCCTTGCCGAAGCGGGAGAGCAGCGCACCCAGGAAATAATAGCTGGCGCGCATTTGGCGGGACAGATCGTCCGGCACATTGGTGCAGCTGATGTGGGTGGTGTCGATCTCGTAGGTGTTCCGGTTCAGCATCTTGATCTGGGCACCCAGGACGCTCAGGATCTTCAGGCTGACGGCCACATCACTGATGTCGGGCAGGTTCTCGATGACACAGACGTCCCCGGCCAGAATGGTGGCAGGCAGGATGCCCACAGCCGCATTTTTGGCACCCGAAATAGTGACCGCACCGTGCAGGGGCTTACCGCCCGTAATAACAAATTTTTCCAATTTTATGATCTCCTTGTCGTGGGGCTTGCGTGTGCGCCCCCAAAGGGCTTTTGTTTCTCATCACGTTAAAATCCGATGCACTCCATTGGGCATACGCTCTCAAGATATGCTATCTTATTATACACGACTTCGGCCAAAAAGCAAAGACCCATTTGCACAGCAGGGATTATTTTCTGTTTTGCCCAGAAAAAACGCAGATATTCAGTTATTTTGTTTGTTTTTTCAAAAATTTTACAAAAATCTTGTCAGGCTGCACGAAGCAGGCCGCCGTTACCAGACGCAGTCTTCGCAATGTGTCTCCTTGAGCCAGCCCAACTGATAGGCCTTGACCAGCTGTTTCAGGTCATACACCCGCTCCCGCAGCACCTCGCCCTCATCGGTCTCCTCCACGAGGATGCGGTGGT
This sequence comes from Faecalibacterium sp. AF28-13AC, assembly GCF_003478405.1. Lineage (NCBI taxonomy): Bacteria > Bacillati > Bacillota > Clostridia > Eubacteriales > Oscillospiraceae > Faecalibacterium > Faecalibacterium sp. AF28-13AC. The sequence goes on from NZ_QUFG01000015.1 coordinate 3,054, forward strand.
TCTCGGTCTCCAGGATGTTTTTCTGCGAGAGGATGTCGATGTTCTCATTTACGGCTTTTTCGGTGCTTTCGAAGGGCTGGTGGGTGCGCAGAGACATGGTGCGGCTGGAGTAGACCAGCGTATAGCCCGCGATGCCGGTCTTGTCGTGGTAGGCGCGGCAGAAGCCGCCGTCGATGACGACGAGACGGCCCCCGCCCTTGACCGGGCTCTCGCCGCTCTTTTCGCGGACGGGCACATGGCCGTTGACGATGTGGCTCGCGCCGGGCAGGCCAAACTCGGACAGGATGCGGCGGCAGGCGGCCTCCTCGTTGTACCAGGTATAATAGGGGTCCTTGACCTCCTCGTGGGTGGCGGGGTCGGCAATGTAGAGCCGCTCAAAGGTGGTCATAGCGCTGCGGCCGAACAGCGGCGACAGCTTGCCGCACCACAGATACCACAAAAAGTCCTGCCCGCTCTGGCGCACAAGAGAGCCTTCCGGTCCAAAGTAGCCCCGGCGGGCGCGCTCGTCGCAATAATCCATAAGGGCGCGTCCGGAGTAGCTGTGCCCCTCGAACCGCTCCACGGCAAAGCTGCCGCTGCGGGTCATGGGCACGACGCCGTGATAGAGCAGGTTGCCGTTCTCGATGTGGTAGACGCTGCCCTTGGCGTAGAGGAACTCGATGTGCTGCTGCAATTTCTCGCTCTGGCGGAAGGACTGGACCAGCTTGTCCAGCACCACCTGCTCGTCCGGATTGAGCCGGGCGGGGTCGGTGGGGTCTACGGTGGGGAAGCTCGTATCCCGCAGGGGGTAGGAACTGCCGTTTACGGTGACGGTCCCCTTCTCCCAGTCGATGTGGCGGAGGAAGTCGCGGCCCTTCATCTTAAAATCGGGGTTGCGGTCGATGACGCAGCACTCCATCTTGAGCATGAGGATGGTGACGGCCTTGTGCATGACGGCGCAGCGGTGGAGCATACCGGGCGTATAGGGGCCGCGGGCCGCATCGGTGTGGGGCATCCAGAGGGACAGGTCGTCGTCGCCATAGAACTGCTCCGCCATCCGCTGCAAATGCCGCAGGTTGATGCCATAGCAGTCTTCGAGCATCCCGTGGTTGTGGTAGGCCAACGTGGTCTTGAGCACGGTGCAGATGCAGATGGGACTGCCCGCAGCCGCGCCCATCCAGACCACGTCGTGGTTGCCCCACTGGATATCGACATTGTGGTGGCGCATGAGCAGGTCCAGGATGATGTCCGGGCGGGGGCCGCGGTCGAACAGGTCGCCGACGATATGTAACTTGTCCACAGCCAGCCGCTTGATGAGTTCGCACAGGCGGACGATGAACTTGTCAGCCCGGCCGTTCTCGATGATGCTGCCCACGATCTGGCCGTAGTACAGATCTTTATCGTGGTCTTCGAAGTGGGCGTGGAGCAGTTCATCCAGAATGTAGCCGCAGCTTGCGGGCAGGCATTCGCGGACATGCTCGCGGGTGTGTTTGGAGGAGACCAGACGGCAGATGTCGATGAGGCGCAGGAGCGTCTCGGTATACCACTGGTCCAGCCCGTCCTCATCGGCGCAGCGGGCCTTGAGCTGGGGCAGCTTCTCGTTGGGATAATAGATGAGGGTGGCCAGCTCGGCGCGGGCCGCCTCCGGGATGGTATCTCCCAGCACGATATCGACTTTTTCGCGGATGACGCCGGACGCCGAGTTCAGGATGTGGACAAAGGCCTCGTTCTCGCCGTGCAGATCGCTCATAAAGTGCTCCGTACCCTTGGGCAGCTTGAGCAAAGCCTGTGTGCTGATGATCTCGCTGGCTGCTGCCGCCTGCGAGGGGTAATCCCGCGCCAGCAGGGCCAGATATTTCAGGTGGTCCCGGATCTCCTCATTTTCAGTGCGCATAGCGTCCTCCCCATTATGCAGTATTCTTTCATCGCATGAAATATTCAACCATAGTATACCACAACTGCGCCCAAAAATGGTATAATAGAAGCGAGCAATTTGTTCAAAACTTTCGCAAAGGACTTAGATAGTATGCCCAAAACCACCAACTTCGCACCCGAAACCTGCACACTTTGCCCCCGGCAGTGCCGCGCGGACCGCGCCGCCGGGCGGATCGGCTTCTGCGGGGCAGGCGGTGCGCTGAAAGCCGCCCGCGCCGCCCTCCATTTCTGGGAAGAACCCTGCATCAGCGGCACACGGGGCAGCGGCACGGTGTTCTTTTCCGGCTGCACCCTCAAGTGCTGCTTCTGCCAGAACTACCCCATCAGCGCCGAGGGGCTCGGCAAGGAGATCTCCGTCGGGCATCTGGCCGAGATCTTTCTGGACCTGCAGACGCAGGGCGCGCACAACATCAATCTGGTCACGCCCGGCCAGTGGCAGCCGTGGATCATCGCTGCGCTCGACCTGGCGCGGGCGCAGGGGCTGCATCTCCCCATCGTCTGCAACACCGGCGGCTATGAGACGCTGGAGAGCATTGAGCGCTGGCGGGGGTATATCGACATCTGGCTGGCCGACCTGAAGTACGTCTCCCCTGCCCTGTCCGCCGAGCTTTCGGCCGCGCCGGATTACTTTGCGGTGGCCAGACCCGGCATCGAAGCCATGATGGCGCAGGCCGGGCACCCGGTCTTCGATGCGGACGGCATCCTGCAAAAAGGCGTCATCCTGCGGCATCTGGCCCTGCCCGGCCACGTGGACGACAGCTTCGCCGTGCTGGACCAGATGGCCGCCTGGAATCGCGCCGACCCCGGCTGTTTCCTTCCCAGCGTCATGAGCCAGTACACACCTTTTTATAAAGCCGCCGACCATGGCATCGGGCGGCGCATCACCACCTACGAATACCGCCGGGTGGTCAACTACGCCATGGACCTCGGCCTTTCGGACGGCTACATGCAGCAGAAGAGCAGTGCCAAAGAAGAGTATACCCCCAGCTTTGATCTGACGGGGGTGTGACCCTCTCCGTCGGCGGTGCAACTCTCCCGAAGGTGACGGAGAGGGTTCGTCAAAACCGCCAAAAATCCCCGCTTATTTTCTCTTTTCATCCGCGGCATTTGCTTGCTATCTGCTTCGGGGTGCGGTATAATGGATACAACAATGTGTTCTCACATCGTTACGGTATAAAGCAACGACTTTTTAGGAGGAGCGTTATGGAACACTACAATCCGATCCTTGGCAGCGAGACCAGCGGGCAGAAGTTCATCACCTGCGGTGAGATCATGCTGCGCCTGACCCCGCCGAACTACGAAAAGATCCGCATGGCTTCCAGCTTCGAGGCCAGCTACGGCGGCAGCGAGGCCAACATCGCACTGGCGCTGGCAAACCTGGGCGTGGACAGCACCTTCTTCAGCGTCGTGCCCAACAACAGTCTGGGCAAGAGCGCCGTGCGCTGGCTGCGCTCCAACGATGTCCACTGCACCCCCATGATCCTGACCGAGCCGGACGAGACCCCCTCGAACCGGCTGGGCACCTACTATCTGGAGACCGGCTACGGCATCCGCGCTTCCAAGGTCATCTACGACCGCAAGCACAGCGTCATCACGGAGTATGACTTCTCGCAGGTCGATCTGGACGCTCTGCTGGATGGCTTCGACTGGCTGCACCTGAGCGGCATCACCCCGGCTCTGGCCCCCAACTGCCGCGGCCTCATCATCGACATGCTCAAGACCGCCAAGAAGAAGGGCCTGACCGTCAGCTTCGACGGCAACTTCCGTTCCACCCTGTGGAGCTGGGAGGAAGCCCGCGACTTCTGCACCGAGTGCCTGCCCTATGTGGATGTGCTGCTGGGCATCGAGCCTTACCACCTGTGGAAGGACGAGACCGACCACTCCAAGGGCGACTGGAAGGACGGTGTGCCCCTGCAGCCCAGCTATGAGCAGCAGGACGAGATCTTCCAGCACTTCATTGAGCGCTACCCCAACCTGAAGTGCATCGCCCGCCATGTGCGCTATGCCCACAGCGGCAGCGAGAACAGCCTGAAGGCTTTTATGTGGTACGAGGGCCACACCTTCGAGAGCAAGCTGTTCACCTTTAATATCCTCGACCGCGTGGGCGGCGGTGATGCCTTCGCCAGCGGCCTCATCTACGCCATGCTGCACGACTACAAGGCCATGGATATGATCAACTTTGCCGTGGCCAGCAGCGCCATCAAGCACACCATCCACGGCGATGCCAACATCACCGACGATGTAAGCTCCATCCGCAACCTGATGAACATGAACTACGACATCAAGCGTTGAGTTTCGCCTCAGCGCTTCTGTCTGCCGGGAACCGACCGCTGTACGTTGGTTTCCGGCTTTTTTATGCCGTCAGCACCACAAATTGACACCATTTTCTCATTCTTCACGAAGGATGTGACAAAATCTCTTGACAGAACCTTACAAAATATGTTATCTTTTGTAAACATCCTTGAAAAGGTATGACCTTTTCTGGGGGCCGAACACAAACCGATTTTTCTCTGGAGGAAAGACCCATGAAACAGGAGATCATCCGCAAACTGAGCGCTGCCGTGGCCATGAGCCTCGTTGTTGGCGTCTCTCTGGCCGCCTGCGGCGGCAGCAGCTCCACCGCTGCCAGCGCGACCAAGACCGGCTCTGCCGACGGCTTTGGCGGCGCTGTCACCGCCACCCTGACCGTGGATGCCAACGGCACCGTTACCGACTGCAAGCTGGAAGGTGCACAGGAGACCGAGAGCATCGGCGGCGCTGCACTGGAAGAGCTGTCCAAGCAGGTCGTGGCCGCCAACGGCCCCGCCATCGACGGCGTTGCCGGTGCCACGGTGACCACCAAGGCCGTCCGGAAGGCCGTTGCCGCCGCACTGGGTGTGGAGCTGGCCGAAGAAGCCCCCGCCGACTCTGCTGCCGCAGCCCCCGCTGAGCCCGCCGCCATCGTCCCGGTGGAAGGCGGCATCCAGATCGGTCAGGCCTATGCTTCCGCCCACGGCACCAAGTGCTTCACCGAAGCGGTGGCTGTGGTGAAGGATGACGTCATCCTCGCCGCCTACCTCGACGATTTCCAGTTCGCCAGCACCGATGCAGGCGTGACCGCCGTGCCCAACTCCGACTCCGACTTTGCCGCAGGCTACGCCGAGGGCAAGGTTCTGATGTCCAAGCGGGCCAACGCTGATTATTACAGCAAGATGATGGCCGAAAAGGGCGGCTCCACGGTCGCTCTGGATGCAAACTTCGACGCCATCCAGAACTTTGCTGTCGGCAAGACCATCTCCGAGCTGGAGGATGTGGCCGCCAAGGGTGCCGAGGCTGTGGACGCCGTCTCCGGCGCAACGCTGGTGGATACCGCCGGTTATCTCTCTGCCATCGTGGATGCCGCCAAAAACGCCCAGACCACGCAGGCCGTGGAGTTCAACGGCAGCTCCGAGGACCTGAAGCTGAACGTGGTCTATGGGGCTGCCCACGGCACCAAGTGCTTCACCTCCGGCGCTGTCGCCACCGCCGGGAACACCATCGTACTGAGCTACATTGACGAGTTCCAGTTTGCCGGTTCGGACGCCGGGGTCGTCGGTGTGCCCAACTCCGACTCCGACTTCGGCGCAGGCTACGCCGAGGGCAAGGTGCTGATGTCCAAGCGAGTCAACGCCGATTACTACAGCAAGATGATGGCCGAAAAGGCTGGTTCCACCGTTTCGCTGGATGCCAACTACGACGCCATCCAGAATCACGTGAACGGCATGAGCATTGCCGACGCCGAGGCTCTGAGCAAAGATGAAAAGGCTGTGGACGCCGTTTCCGGTGCCACGCTGGCGGATACTGCCGGCTACGTTGGTGTGCTGGTGGATGCCGCAAAGTAAGGCAAGAAAAATAACGTTCCTCTGAACACAGCAGCGCCCGCCGGGAGATCTCCCGGCGGGCGCTGCTTA
>NZ_QUFG01000015.1:8906-54630 GCF_003478405.1 Faecalibacterium sp. AF28-13AC
CCCGGCGGGCGCTGCTTATTTATTATATGTTTTATTGTATCCAGAACGGTTCGCCTAAGCCGAGGGCCGCGCTGCACGCTTCTGACGTTCCTTTTCCCTGTACATCCGGTCGTCGGCTTCGCGGAGGAAGGCGGGCAGGTCTTCGACCAACGACTGCCAGAACGAGCCGATGGCTGCATCCACCTGATGGCGGACCAGTGCCGCCCGCAAAGCTTCCACCTGCTGTTCAAATTTTTCCTGCGTGACCGGGCAGCAGATGACCACGAACTCGTCCCCGCCAATGCGGCAAGCTTTACCGGGGAACACATCGTTCAGCGCATCCGCTGCACGGCAGATCAGGGCGTCGCCCGCTGCATGGCCGAAGCAGTCGTTGCAGCGCTTCAGGCCGTTGAGGTCCATGTAAATGCCGCCCACCTGTTTCAGCGCGTTCTCCTTCCCTGCCTCCAGCAGCTCCATATACCGGTTGCGGTTGTCCAGCCCGGTCAGGGTATCCCGATAGCTCAGGCGATACAGCTTTTCCTGCACCTTTTTCTGTTCCAGACTGTTGGTGACGAAGAACTGGATGGAGGACAGCAGCGTCGGGTCATGCGAATGCTCTCTGGGGTTATCGACGCCCAGAAAGCCGATGATGCGCGTTTCCCGCCGCAGTGGCACCGCCAGCAGGCGCTGCACATTCTGCTGCTGCATCATCGCATACAGCTCCGTGCCTTTTACCTGCCCGACATCCTCCATGAAATAGATCCCGTCCCGTTCAAAGGCCTCCAGCCAGGAGGCAATGATCTCCACCGGAACTTTCTGCAAGTTGTCCTTTTCGGCGCTCACACCATCCCGGACGAACTCGTGGGTATTCACAGCGATGCCGTTGGCTGCGTTCAGCTCATAAACATAGCTGCGGTCTGCACGAAAATAGTCATTGATGACACCCAGCAGGTCATGGGTCGCTTTGTCCAGATCGTGCCCGCCGCCGGAGAGCTTCTCGACGCAGCGGTTCAGCACCGTGGCGATGTCCAGCTTTTCCGACAGATGCGCCCGGCTCGTTTCCAGCCGGAGCATCTCTTCGTTCTGCTCCTTGATGGAGACCAGGAACATCAGGACCATCGCAACGCCAATGGCCAGATCGACCAGCGCCAGACCGTAGTGCACGATCTGGATCGAGATCGCGAGCAGCGGCAGCACCAGATAGGACCCCGTCGCCAGAAACATGCCCCGGCTGATGCGCGCCCGGTATTGCAGCAGCAGGCTGCCGTCCAGCGCCATGGCCACCACCGGAACGATCATGGAAATGGGATACCCTGCAGTGCGGTGGTAGACATTGGACGCATCGAACGTATAGTACAGCCCGGTGAACTGCGATACGATCACCAATGCAAGGCCCACACAGCAAATAGCCCGCACCACCTTCACCCGCTTGAGGGCTGCGTTTTCTTCCGGCGTCAGGAGCATTGCACAGATGTAATAGTGAAAAAACAGCAGCGTCAGCTCCACGAGGAAAAAGGGCGTCCCACCCATACACAGGCAGGACGCCCTTTCCTCAGAACCAGATCAGGACAGGATCATGCGGTCGTTTGCAAACTCGCCGCCGCTGGCGATCTGGAACTTGGCCAGCAGGTCGGAGACCTGCAGCTTCTTCTTCTCCTCCCCGGAGACATCGTAGATGATGTGGCCCTCGTACATCATGATGAGGCGGTTGCCGTACTTGATGGCATCCTTCATATTGTGGGTGATCATCATGGTGGTCAGGTGGTTCTCCTCCACGATCTTGGCCGAGAGGGTCAGCACCTTGAGCGCCGTCTTCGGGTCAAGAGCGGCGGTGTGCTCGTCCAGCAGCAGGAGCTTGGGCTTGTTCATGGTCGCCATCAGCAGAGTCAGCGCCTGGCGCTGACCGCCGGACAGCAGACCCACGCGGGCGGTCAGGCGGTCTTCCAGGCCCAGGTCCAGGCTCTTGAGCAGTTCGCGGTAGCGCTCCCGTTCGGCCTTGGTGATGCCGATCCGCAGGCCGCGCCGCTTGCCGCGCCGGGCGGCCAGAGCGAGGTTCTCTTCGATCTGCATGGTGGCGGCCGTGCCGGTCATGGGGTCCTGAAAGACGCGGCCGATGTAGGCGGCGCGCTGGTGCTCGCTCAGTTTGGTGACGTCGATGCCGTCGATTAGGATCTTACCATCGTCTATAGGCCAGACACCGGCCACCGCGTTCAGCATGGTGGATTTACCCGCACCGTTGCCGCCGATGACGGTAACGAAGTCGCCCTCGTTCAGCTTCAGGTTCAGCCCGTTCAGGGCCGTTTTCTCATTGACCGTGCCTGCATTGAAGGTCTTGGAGACATTCTGGATCTCAAGCATTTTTCGCACCCTCCTTCTTTTTTGCAGTCGGCTTTGCGAAGTACCGGCTCTTCCAGTAAGGCACCGCCAGGAAGATGGCCACCACGGAAGCGCTGAGCAGCTTGAGCAGGTTTGCGTCAAAGCCGAGGGTCAGCACCAGCTGGATGACGATGTAATAGATGATCGCACCCAGCGAAACGGACACCAGCTTGAGTGCAAAGTTCTGGAAGATGCGGCCAAACACGGCCTCACCGATGATGACAGCAGCCAGACCGATGACGATGGCACCGCGGCCCATGCTGACATCTGCAAAGCCCTGATACTGGCTCAGCAGCGCACCGGACAGTGCGACCAGACCGTTGGAGACGGCCAGACCCAACACCACATTGAAGCTGGTGTTGATGCCCTGTGCGCGGGACATGGCGGGGTTGGAGCCGGTGGCACGGATGCCGCAGCCCAGCTCGGTGCCGAAGAACCAGTACAGCACCCCGATGAGTACCGCCGTGACGAGGATGACCATCACGATGGGGTTGTGCAGGGCAAATTCCTTGACCCAGCGCAGCGAGATGAGCAGGTCGTACTTGTCCACATTGATGGACTGGTTGGCCTTGCCCATGATCTTCAGGTTGATGGAATAGAGGGCCAGCTGGGTCAGGATGCCGGCAAGGATGGCCGGGATGCCCATAAAGGTATGGAGCAGGCCGGTGACCAGACCCGTGGCAAGGCCCGCCAGCAGCGCCACGAAGAGCGCTGCCCAGACGTTCATGCCGGAGAGCAGGCACATGACGCAGACCGCGCCGCCGGTGCCGAAGGAGCCGTCCACGGTCAGGTCTGCGACATCGAGGATGCGGTAGGTCAGGTACACACCAATGGCCATGATGCCCCAGATGAGGCCCTGTGCACAGGCGCCGGGCAGCGCACCGGGCAGGTTGGCAAGTCTAGCAAGCAGTTCCAAAATAAAACCTCCAAACGATACACTTTTTTCGTTCCCGCGTTCATACGGGAACAGCGGAGAAGCGCATTTTCCGCTCTCCTCCGCTGTATTTTATCCGGTTTTCCGCAGCAGCGGAGCCTCTGCTCTGCCGCCCGCTGTGCGGATCACCCCTCGATGGCCTCGTAGCCTTCCGGAACGGTCAGGCCCAGGTCCTCGCAGATGGTCTTGTTGTACTTCTTGGTCACATCGGTGTACTCGATGGGCATCTCCGAAATGTCGGCCTCGCCGATCAGGATCTTAGCGGCCATCTCACCGGTGGTGTAGCCCAGATCGTAGTAGCTGATGGATAGGGTGGCCACGCCGCAGCCGGAGCAGATGCCCTCTTCACCGGCGAACACGGGCTTCTTGGCCGGGCGGCAGATGCCGTCGATGATGCCGGTGTTGGCAGCGCAGGTGTTGTCAGTGGGGACATAGACGGCGTCGTTCTCGTCCGCAGCCTTCTGGCAGACGGAAGCCAGGTCGTTGGAGTCGGAGAAGGAATACTGGGTGGCGGTGACACCGGCAGCCTCCAGATACTTCTGGACCTCATCCACCTGATACTGGCTGTTGGCCTCGGCGGAGCAGTAGAGCAGGCCGACCTTCTTGGCGTCGGGCAGCCACTCGGTGATCATCTCAGCCTGCTGGTCCAGCGGGGCCAGGTCGGAGGTGCCGGAGACGTTGCCGCCCACGGTGCCGTCAAAGTCGGTCAGACCCAGCGCCACGCCGTATTCGGTGACAGAGGTACCCAGAATGGGAATGCTGTTGGTGGCAGCCTGTGCAGCCTGCAGAGCGGGCGTTGCGTTTGCCATGATCAGGTCCACGCCTGCGGAGACAAAACCGTTGGCGATGGTGGCGCAGGTCGCGGAATCGTTCTGTGCATTCTGGAAATCGAACTTCACATTGTCGCCGAACTGCTCGGTCAGGGCATCCTCAAAGCCCTGCGTTGCAGCGTCCAGAGCGGCATGCTCGACCAGCTGGCAGATGCCGATGGTATAGCTCTTGCCGTCAGCTGCGGCCGAAGCGGCCGTGGAAGCCACAGACGAAGCCGTAGAGGAGGCTGCGCTGGAGGCGGAACCGCCGCAGGCAGTCAGAGCAGCAGCTGCGCCGCAGACAGCGGCAGCAGACAGGAACGAACGGCGAGTGATTTTACGCATAATGATTACTCCCTCAATTTCCATTCTGCGGCCACAGGATGCCGCAGGAAAGCGTTTTCTCAAGCGGTTTTTCACGTCCGCTTTACACTCGTGAAGTATAGCACATTTCCTGCCCGAATACAATCCGTCCGCAGCCCAAGTTATTGATGGAAGTAATTTTATCGTTCGATTTTTTCGATGGATTTATCAAAACGCACGTTCCTGCGCCGTTGCAGCGCGGACAACTTTTCGAGTTCCGTCTCCAGCCAGACGAGATTTTTCTCCAGTTGCGGCAGGAACGGCTGTGTGATCTCATATTGATAATAGAGCGCCTGCCACAATTTCTGCTGCATCCGCCGTTGGAAGACCGGTTCAAAGAGCGCTTCCAGCGCCTCCACCCGGTCTTCCAACGCAAGGCAGGTCTGCGCCCAGCGCACATCCGTCGCCTCCCGCGCCGGGACATCGTACCGGGCCAGATAGTCCCCCACCTTTGCCTCAAACACCTGCCCGCCGCAGCGGGTGGGCTGCAAAAAGTAGCCGACCTCCCCTTCCCTGGTGATCTCCTGTGCCAGCGGATAGAGCGCACAGACCAGCGGTTCCGCCTCATGGATGGCGCAGTGGTCTTCGGTCAGGAAAGGGCAGTTGTTCCCCTCCTCCCGCACCGGGGCCAGCCGCAGCACCGGCAGACGGCTCACCTGCCCGATGGACGCCTTGCAAAACGCCCGCGCCACCGTCCGCGTCGGCAGCCGCAGCCGCGCCGCGATCCGCCACAGATCGAATCCGGACAGCACGATGTCCTCCCGCCCCCGGCAGCAGTCCCCGCAGCCCGCGCAGGCAAACGAAAACGCCTCGTCCCGCCCCAGCAGCGGCACTTCGCGGGTAAAATCCACCCGCCCGCAGAGGTCAATCTGACTTTGTTTGAGCATCCTGGTTCTCCTCACTTCCGGTTTGACGGCCCGCCGGGGCCGTGCAGTTTTGGTTGGACTTGCTTCCAGCTTACCGCACTTTTCCGGAAATTACAACCATTTTCATCCGCTTCCCTTCGCCGCCTCACAAAACTCCTTGACAAACTCTCCAAAAAGAGGTAAACTAACAGCGTCGCAAATCATCTTGTCAATATGGGCCTATAGCTCAGTTGGGAGTGCAAGCGTATCGCTTTTGTGCCCCACAGAGTTGTGGGCATTCAAATGGGGAGTATGTCGGTTGGTCGCCCAACCGCGTCACGCCCCTAAATATGGGCCTATAGCTCAGCTGGGAGTGCAAGCGTTGCATTCCCGATCTGGTGTTATAGCTCATTTGCCCCCATTAGAAATTGGGTGCTTTTTTGTGGGCTCGTAGCTCAGTTGGGAGTGCAAGCGTATCGCTTTTGTGCCCCACGGAGTTGTGGGCATTCAAATGGGGAGTATGTCGGTTGGTCGCCCAACCGAGTCACGCCCCTAAATATGGGCCTATAGCTCAGCTGGGAGAGCGTTCGGTTCGCATCCGAGAGGTCAAGGGTTCGAATCCCTCTAGGTCCACCAATTTGCCGCATCGTTTTGTACGATGCGGCGTTTTTTATGCCTAAAAAACTTTGGCAGACCGTGCCGGGCTCCGAACCCTGAAGTCGGATGCGAACCGGGCGGGGTCATCCATGTACTTTTTGAAAATCCATCGGTTTCACGCTTCTTTCTTTGCATTTTGCAGAGTGCTGCGGGCAAGCGCATCGCTTTTATGCCCCCTTCTCGGAAATTTCTTCAAAAATTTCCGCACCATCGTAGGTTGACACAGCCTTGAGCTGTTCCACTTGGTTGAAGCTGGCGTTCAGGGTGATCGAGATTTCGTAGTCTTTTCGGACACGAATCTCCGTAATGAACTGCTGCAAGATAGCGCGGCGTTCATCGTGGTTGGCGGTGTCGTACACATCCGCCCATGTAAACAGCTCGTTGCAGATGTAGTTGCTGCGCTTTGCCGTTTTGGTGGCTTCTTCGTATTCTTCCTGTGCCTGCACGAGCTGCTTTTCCAGAGTTTCCAAAGTCTCTCTTGCCTCGGCTACCAGTGTGCCGAGCAGTTCTTTGTCCAAGGCACTTACGCCCCGGATGACGAGGATGGTTTCGGCTTTCAGGTCGTCCAGTTCTTTCTGCTTGCTTTCCAAGTCTTTCTGGATTTTCTTGACCTTCTTCTGGATGCGAGCGGCATCGTTGGTCTTGACCGATTCCAGCAGCTTCTTCCGGGAAACCTCCCGGAACTGTGCGAAGATCTGCCGGACAACTTCTTCTACAATGGAATCCAGCTTAGAAACACCATAGCCGGACTGCCCATCGCAGTCACCCGGATGCCGGATCTTATAAAAGCAGCTATACCGGGGCCGGACTTCTTTCACCGTATGCCCATCTGCGTAGGTGTGTGTCCGTCCGCTGCTGGTCAGGCTCAAGCGGTTGCCGCAGTGACCGCAGTAAACCAGCCCGGTCAACAGGGCTTTGGAGCTGGTGCCCAGTGAAGTGCCGCCACGCTCACAGGTGCGTGCCTGCCGCAGTTCCTGTGCCTGTTCGAACAGCTCTGGTTCGATGATGCGGAGCTGTGGGCATTCGGCCTCCACCGCACCGTTGATGAGGTATCCCGTGTATCCTTTGTTCTTGATCATCCGAACGATGCTGGTGTTGGGAATGTTTTTGTTGTTCCGTCCTACGACTCCCTGTTCATAAAGATAGTGGCTCAACTTCTGTGCGCCGTAGCCCTCGTAAACGTACTTGTGGAAAATCAGCCGGACGATCTCCGCTTCCGCTTCGTCAATCACAAGGTCGCAGACTTCTTGATTTTTCTTATTTACCCGGCCAAGCCGGACACGCTTGTAGCCGTAAGGCACAGTTCCGCCCGTGTAGTGTCCTTCCCCGGTGAGCTGTTCCAGCCTTGTCCGGGTTCGTACAGAGGTTTTCAGGCTTTCGCCGGATGCCTGCCAGTAGCGGATGTAGTTCATCAGCTTGTCCACATGGGTGTCAAATCGCTGCTGTCCCTCGTTCACGCTCCAGACTTCGATGCCCTGCTTCGTGAACCACTCTACGATAAAGGGCGTTTCATCATCACGGCGACCGAGACGGTCAAACATGAACACCAGCAGGATGTCAAACTTGCCCTCCATCGCGGCCTGTTGAATTTTCTGGAGTTCGTCACGCTCTTTGGCAGATTTTTTGAAGCCGGAAACGCCTTTTTCGGAAAATTCCTTGACGATCTCCCAGCCCTGACTTTCTGCAAAGTTGCGGCAGGCTTCTTTCTGCATGGGGATGTCGTCTTTCTCGACCTGTCCCTTTGTCGAAACACGGTATAAGGTATAGACACGTTTTTTCATTTCAATCTCTCTTTCTTTGAGTGAGAAAGGAAAAATCAAACGTGTTTCGTCCATATTTTGTTTTCAAGGTTCAGTTCGATTTTATCTTATCTCACGCATTCAAGGAACACAAGGATGTCAGGCAGCGGTGTGCCCTGCCGTGCGCAGGATGGTGGTTTGCAGCAGCTTCTGGATCGCATCCAGACAGTCCGTATCCGCAGGCGCATAGGTGATCTTGACTTTGCAGCCTTTGACGGAAAGAGTTTCAGATTTAGCGGTGGTATCGCAGATAGCGTTCATAGGCCTCCTTTCTCCATACCCATTCGTTCAGATCGAGCTGATAGAGCAGCGCATAATTGAGCCGAATGAGTTCCGGGATGCTCAACCGCCCCATCGGGCGGATCAGCCGTCCCTTGCTGATGGTCTGGACAGATTCTGCCAAGATCATAGAGGGCTGCAAAAAAGCCCGATTACCGTCCACAAGAACGTGGGCTTGGTGATCGGGCTTCTTTGCAGTATTTGATGTGACAGGCGCAACAATGAGGTTGGGCGAATAGCAGTTTGCGGTGTTGTTCTGCACCACGACCACAGGGCGGATACCGCCCTGCTCGGAGCCAAGGTGCGGCTCCAGATTGGCGTAGTAAATATCACCGCGCAAAAATTTTCGGTTGACTGGGATCATGCTCATCACCGCTTGCAGGGCAAATTGTGGGTACGGCCAGCACCGTTGTAGATGGACAGGATCTGTTTCATGTGGCGGTCTGCCACATTGCCAGTGTCGTTTTGTGCCAACCGGGTGATGGTCTTGGGATGCACCGTGCGCAGCCGACCAACCAGCCGCTCCCGGCTGTATTCGCCCTGATACAGAGCCAGAAAACGAGCCATGCCGTGCAGGATGCCAGACAGGAACGAATCCGAATCTCCATCCCACGCATCCACAAGGATACTCAGCATTTCCCGGTAAAGGGCAGCGCCGTAACTCTTGTAGATGTAGTAAGCCGAGCGGATGCAGTAGATTTTCCACGGGGCACGAATCCCATCCAGTGCAAAGCGGACACCTGTGTCCTCCGTTACCGAAACAAAATCGCAGGCGTTTTCTTCGTGTGCCACCAGTTTGGCACGAAGCTGTTCACCAGCGGTCAGTTCGCTGGAAATGCCTGTCTGCACAGCAAACAGCAGAGCTTCATGCTCTTTAGAAAGGCCGTAGAAGACCTTGCAGCGAATCGGGAGGTCACGCCCACCGTTGCACGTTTTCCGTGCCTCAATGGTGTTCTGACCATCAAAGACGAAGTAGCGGCCATCCCGGTAGCTGACCTTCGGCTCATTGGCGATGTACTCCGAAAAGTTTGCTGCGATTCGTGCAACCTTGCCCATGCGGAGCAGCCGCTGATATTCGGCGCAGGGGTTCAGCAGAACGCTGTCAACGTACCGCACCTCGAAGTTGCACTCCGGCAGGCTGGAAAGGTTCAGGTTAGAAAGCATCATAGCGTTTTCTCCTTTATTTTCAGAAGATACTGTACGGCATCTTCGGTCAAGTCATGAATGATCTTGCGGCAGTCCGAATCTTCAAAAACATCCGGGTATTCTTTGAAAATGCTATTCCAGCGGCGAATGAAGTCCTCTTTCGCACCCTGCACTTCGCACATCATCAGGGAACCGTTTGCAACGGCTCGTTCCTGATAGCGGTTGTCAATGGATGCTTTCAGAAAGGTTCTTTCTTCGGTAGTAAGCTGGCGTTGATGCCCTTGGATGCTTTTGCTGATTTCAGAAAGCGTTTGTTTTGAAGAAGTTGTTTCGGCTTTTCGGGGCTGACGTTCCTGCTTTGGCTTCCGCAATTCTGCAAGAGCAGCAGGAATTTCTGCCTTTGGCGTTTTTGCCAAGGCGGTGATTTCTGCATCCGTTGCCTTAATGCGCCCGGTCAAGATTTCTTCTCTTGCACCGGGGACTGCATCTTCCGCAGCGTCTACGCCTTTGGCATACTTCTCTGCTCTCTTTACGGTAGCCGCCCCAACGCCGTTTTGTGCGGCAATGCGCTCACAGGTGGAGAGCTGCTTTGCCCTCAATGGATCATTTTGAACCATTGAGGTGAACCGTCCGTTCTCATCGTGTGCCCGCTCTTTGGAGCCGCCCCGTGCCATCTTTTCGGATTCATACAGCTTGCCCATCAGAAACTTCTTCCGTTCCGGGTCGAGATTTCTGCGTCCAAGCTGGTTCTGGCAGATCCATGAAAGAGCCGCGTAACGGTTATCCAGTCCGATCTCCTGTATCTGGTAGGCGATGAACGGATGCTTCCGCAGGATGCGGTAGCGGGTATGCCCGTCCAGAATAAAGCCATTCCAGATGATAATGGGATTCAGCAGCCGCCCTTCGTGGAGAATGTTCTGCTCAAGCTGTTGTTCTTCTTCAAAATTCAGGGGCGGGATCTTGCCCTGAAACTCCGGGTCGATTTTAAGCGCATTCAGATTCATCATCGAAATGGCCTCGCTTCACATACTGCCCAGCGTTCTTATCGGGCTGTACATAATAATCGAAACCATAGCGAATCTGGCAGTAGGTGCAGACATCCTTGATCTTCTGCTTAGGGTCTGCGCGCCGGACGCGAACGCCCTTTGCCCCCTGAAAGGAATCCAGACAAATCGGGCAGAGGGTAGTCAAGCTGGCTTCGTCTACGCAGTTATTATAAAATCGACTCATATAGATTTCCTCCATATCGGTATTTTGATGGGAAATGTAAAACCACCAGCCAAGAAATCCTCAACTGGTGGTTTGAAAAACACTATTTTTCTCCTATTTGTCCTCGACACCCCGGAGGTGGGAACTTTTCGGCGGCGGATTTGCACCGCTCCATTGGCATCTCAGCCACCCCGTCTGCTTTCTGACCGGGCCGCGAATTACGGAAGTATCATTGTCTGGAAGTACCGAAAAGCTGCTTCTTCAATTTTCAAGGTACACGGTACAGTTTCGGACTTTTCGCCCCCCCTGTGAGGGGGCTGCCCTTGCTGTGACCATAGTGTACTTGAAAACTGAAGTTCTCGTTAGGAACCAGTAGTTCCGGTTTTGCCATTTTCACCGGAACCAATCGTTCCGGTTTACAACAGTAAAACGTTTGATCAAGCAGATTCGCCCAGCATTTCCAGCATAACAAGAATCCGCCGCTGCATTTCTTTCAGTTCTTTGCGGAGCATTTGCAGCTGATCTTGCAGTTCCTGCTCCCGCTGGGACGCAGACACACCTAAGACGATGTAGTCCAGCGAGGAGCCAAATCGCTCCCGCAGCTCCACAAAGAGGTCGACAGACGGAACTTTCTCACCCTTCTCCAGATTTCTCATGTAGCGGTCACTGATGTTCAGGTCGATGGCAAGCTGTTCTTGTGTCACTTCACGGTCTTTTCGGAGGTTTTGGATTCGTTCACCCGTTGCAGCAGGATCATAATACATCACTCCCTCCGTTTCTTCCGCCGGGAGTGGGCGGAGCTTCATCTCCCATGCCGGATACGGCCAGCACATGATTTTTCACCAACATGAAAATACAGTCGGCATCAGCACTATGATTTTTGGTGCGCTTTTTGACGTTGGAAACTTCCAGCAATCGAGACAGTCGGAAGTACCATGTGGTCATCTTGAACCACGGAAGCAAATAGGTCGATTTCATTATCAATAATCCTCCAGTTATTTTACGGAATGTGAGCATTCGGACAAAAAGGATCGTGGTGGCCCACGACACCTTGCCCTTAAAAGCGCAAAAACGCCAGCCTCCCATGGCGGGAAGCTGGCGCAATATTGCACATCGGCATGATTATGGGTTGTGAAGTAGAACAATTGTGCCGGTTTGTTGGCATTCTGGTCTACAGCAACAGACAGGCTTTTTTTGATGCGTTACCCCAATAAAAAATCACAGTTACCTCCACAAACGGCAACTGTGATCGAATAGCGCGTGAAATCGCCCGGACGAGTTACCGTTTTTTTATAACTCGACCGGGAAACGCAAAATCGGCACAATAGGACAAAATCGCGGGAACGATGATGTTATACCGCTCTTTCCGCAAGAACGATACAATACTATTGAGGTGATGATGATGCCGAATGCGGATGCAATCGCTCTGGGGATGCATATAAAGGCTGTCCGAAAAGCGATGAAAATGACACAAGAGCAACTGGCACTGAAAAGTAATGTTTCGGTGAAGTATATCGCCAATATTGAAAATGGAAAACAGAATCCTTCTTTTGACATTTTAAGTGCAATTCTCCATGTTCTGCCACTTTCCTTGGATTCGGTTATCAACCCGAACTTATCAGAAGCAGAGCGCGAATGTCGAGAGTTAGAATCGATTTATTTTGCTTGTCCGCCAGAAATGCGAAAAACGCTGTTGGATGCCACAAGGTCACTCGCAATCCATTTGACAGAACTTTCAGAACAGAACAAAAACACCTAAGCTGCCAGAGTGGACGTTACGCTTCTCTCTGGCGTTCTTTTGTCTGAATACGCAATATTCTAACAGGTCATTCAATAAAATCACGTGAAAAGCAAACGAATTACACAATAATTTTCTCGTAATCAGTCTCGTTGTGGATTTTGAACCTCTTTTTCAATGGCAAGATCATTTTCTAGCGTATCATATAGTTCTTGTGGGGTACGGCATAAGACTGCGTAGAAGTTGATAGGAGCACCCTCATTAAAAAGCCGTACATACCCCCATCGACATGGGAGAACCTCTAAATAGGATGCCGTTTGCAAAAAATCTTCAAACTCTCTCAGAACATCTTCGAAGGATTGCATCTTACCGCCTCCTAAAATCTTTTTTCTATATTTTAGAAAAGATTATTTCCGATTGCAAGGATGTCAATTTTTATCTATCCAGCTAACGATAAAAGCCATACTCAAGGTTTAAGTTACCCATTGAGTATGGCTTTTATCGTTATAAGGAATCTTTTTTCACTGAAATGTTCGGCATAAATTGGTAGCCGAGGTTGGAGATCGTTCGGATATAGACAGGTGCAGCTCTATCATCCTCGATTTTTTGCCGGATGCGTCCAATTGTATTGGTAACAGCAGTCAGGCAGCTTTCACTATCCTGATGCCACACGGCTTCAAATATCTGCTCTTTTGTAAACAATTGTCCCGGATGCCGTGCCATTAAACTTAAAACGCCATATTCGTAACGGCTCATGTACACTTCCTGTCCGTTTTTGAAAACACGACGGTGTTCTAAGTTTATTTCCAGACCGGGATAATTCAAAGTGTCTGGCGCAGCACGGTTCATTTCAATCCACTCAAAAATCGTCTGCTCTTGGGGAGGGCAGTGGCCCTTCGTGATACGAACAATAACTTCAATTTTTTGCATAGAATTCTTCTAGAATCTTTGGTGAACAACTTCTCACAGACATTTAATGCTCCGCATCGCATACGCTGAATTTTGTTAAGCAAGGCTCCATCCAGCCGCATTCTTTCGGATGTTGACAAACTCCTGATAAATGCCGGGCTGCTTCAAAAGTTCTTCGTGCGTGCCCTGCTGTGCAATCTGACCGTTGTCAATGACCAAAATCTGATCGGCATTCTGGATGGTATTCAGACGGTGGGCGATTACGAGAAGTGTCTTGCCCTTTACCAGTTCCGAGATGGCCTCCTGAATATAGCTTTCATTATCGGTATCAACACTTGCAGTCGCTTCATCCAGAATGACAATCGGTGCGTCCTTCAAAATGCAGCGGGCGATAGAGATTCTTTGCTTTTCGCCGCCGGACAGAGTAGCACCGCCTTCACCGATGACTGTCTGGAATCCATCTGACAGCGCCATGATAAAATCATAGCAGCGGGCTTTTTTTGCAGCCTCATAGACTTCTTCCTCGGTAGCGTCCGGTTTACCCATGCTGATATTGTTGTAAATGGTATCCTGGAACAAGTACACCCTCTGGAAAACCATGCTGATCTGTTCCATCAGTTCGGCGAGAGGTACATCCCGAATATCTGTACCACGGATTGTCACTTTGCCGGATTTCACATCCCACAGCCGCGCCAGAAGGTTCGCAATCGTGGATTTGCCACCGCCAGACGGTCCCACAAGTGCGGTCATGGTATTCTTCTGCATAGAGAAGCTGATGTTGTGCAGGACTTCCTTGTCCTGATAGGCGAAGCCCACATCGCTAAATTGTACTTCTGGCTGATCCGGCTGTGCCTGTGACAGAATATGTTGATTTCCGTTATCGGGAAGTTCGGGCTCATCCAAAACAGCTTCAATGCGGTCTAATGCGGCATTCATCACGGTCAGTCGGGTTGCTTCTCCATAAAGAGCTTTCAGAGGTCCAAAGAGATCAAAGACAAACAGCAGCACGCCCAAAAGATAAGCCAGGGAGAGTACGCCTTCCTGATGTAAAAAAACGGATAAACCGAAGATAGCGGCAATACCCACGCCATAGAGAATGTTTAAACCAGTGGTCCACGGTGTCATTTTCTGCTCAAACTTCGTATTGACATCCCTTGATTTTTTGAAGTTTTCCGTTAATTCGTCAGATTTTTCTCCGAGCAGATTGTAACTTTTGATAACCCCAATTCCTTCAGCAAAAGACAAGACCGCATCCGTCAAATTCTCGCTTTGGTTTTGACGCCCGACAGCCTCCTTGAAGGAAATCTTATTCATATATTTTGCAACCAGTGATGCCAGCAAGGTAATGATTACCGCAATCAGCCCAAGTCTCCAATCCAGTACGAACATAAAAACAGCTAAAACCAAAGTAGACAGCATATAGCTCATCATGTTGCCAATGGTACTCATAGAAACTTCCTCAATGAATACCATATCCGTACTGAGAACAGAGCTGATTTTGCCAATATTCCCCGATGTAAAGTAACCCATCGGCATTTTTCTTAAATGATTTCCCAACTCCATCCGTTTATCAGCAAAGATCATAAATCCAGCGGCACTTTGCAGACGGTCGCTCAAATAGTGAACCACTGTCTGAACCACTACAACAGCTAATAATCCAAGTCCGACAAACAGACAGGTCTTTCCAGTCAGCGTATTATCAGCAAACCCGGCCAAGACAATAAACGCCATGAAGATCGGCATTTTGGAGAGAATGGACTCGACAAATGCACATAGAAATGCAGCCTGAATACGGCTTTTATACCTCCCGGAGAGGTTCAGGATTCTTGAAATCAATGCAAACATTTATCTTCCCTCCTTTGCAGTAGATACTTTCCACTCGGCGCTGTCCTGAGCCGCTTTCCACAACTTTTGGTATTCTGGGCAAGCTTGAATCAGCTCCTGATGTTTTCCGGTTGCCACCATCTTTCCGTGATCCATAACGCATATTTGATCTGCGTTCATTATAGCGGGAAGTTTGTGAGCGATAACCACCAAGGTTTTTCCCTCCACCAGCTCCGCAATAGCAGCCTCCATTTTTTCCTCATTTTCTGGATCAGCATAGGCCGTGGCCTCGTCAAGCACTACAATCGGGGCATCCTTCAATATTGCCCGCGCCAGGGAAATTCGCTGGCGCTGCCCTCCGGAAAGCATTTTCCCCGCATCGCCCGCCATGGAGTGAATACCTTGCGGCAGCTTTTCCAGAAACTCCATACACTGGGCTTTCTTCGCCGCCTGCATTACTTCCTCATCGGTAGCATCCAAACGTCCAAGACGGATATTTTCCAGCAGGGAGGTGTTAAACAGGTACTGATCCTGAGCCACATAGGAAATGCGGCTGTTCAATGCCTCCAGGCTCATATCACAAAGTTTCTGCCCGCCAATGGAAATGCTCCCTTTCTGCGGGTCATAGTAGTGGATCAACAGTTTTGCAAGGGTGCTCTTGCCAGAACCGGATTCACCAACTAGGGCAGTTTTTTGTCCTGCTTGTGCCACAAAGGTAATATCGTGGAGGACTTCGTTTTCCGCTATTATCGGTTTCCCATCTGGGCCAGGCTGTGTCGTCTGATACGCAAAGGAAACATGATCGTAAGAAATGTTAAAATCCTGTCCGTGGAAATCATCCTCAGCAGCTTGCAGCGGTGCCGCATTTAACATCTGTTCAAGTGCCGTGATCTTATAATTCAGATTCGGAATCGTCTCCATAAAGCTCAGTGCTTTCAGGAGAGGAATCCCAATGCTGAGGGAAAGGCAGAGGACTAAAATCAAATCAGGTAAAGTGCTTATGCCACAGAGAACAAACCATGCCCCAAGAGGCAAAGTCAGAATAACAGTGCAGGGCAGCAGACTTCCGTATATCGCCATCCAGGGCCAGGCGGCCTTATACCATGCCAAGGTATAATCCCGATAGTCCGTTACATCCTTGCGGAAGTTCTCGTAAGATTCACTCTCCCGGTTGAAAACCTTGACAACCTCCATACCATTGATGTACTCAATGATCGTGTTGTTCATTTTCTGTGCAGACTGATAGTAGGGGCCCATGCGCTTCATTCCAACAGAGTACATAATGACCATGGAGAGCAGGCTGATCGGGATAGAGGCCAAAGACATAAGAGCCAGTTTCCAGTCCGCACAAAACATAGCAACATAAATCACCAGCGGAATCAGTAAATTTGCGATACCCTCCGGGACTGAATGAGCAAGGAGCAATTCCAAGCTGTCCACATCATCGACAAACAGCTTTTTGATTGTCCCTGTCCCTTTTTCCTCCACAATGCCAAGGGGAAGTTTCTCAAACTTCTCTTGCAGAGATACCCGCAGCCGGAACAATGTGTTATATGCTGCTTTATGAGAAATTGATAATCCCCATCCATATAAAACCGCCTGCAAAACAAGACAGATCAAAACCCCTATAACACGCAATAAAACAAATTCTGTCTCAACAGAATCGCCCATAACCAATGGTGAAATGACCTGATAGGCCAGCACAAAAGGCAGGACGCCCATAAGAACGCTGACCAGTACAACGACCGTGGCCACATACATATTTTTCTTGTATGGCCCTGCGTACTCAAAGATTTTTTTGAACATAAGCCCTCCTTATATTGAGCCGTACTGTCTGTGCTTCAAAAACAAGAGGCCGCCAAAGTAAAGCGGCCTCTTATCATTATCTTTCTGCCCAGTCAAGGCGGCCCTGACATTCATAATTTCTAAAATTCACTGGCGGATTCGGAAAAAATCCAAAACCTTTTTACTGCCGGATTCGTCCAATGGATAGCTTTCTTTTATTTGCCCTTTTTCCATATGGACTACATACGAACATCCCGCCATCACCAACTCCGGATCATGCGTAATAACAAGAAGCGTTTTGCCCTGATCCGCGAGTGACTTCAAACTCCGCGCAACTTCCCGCATATGTTTGAGATCAAGCCCGCTGGTTGGTTCGTCAAACACAATGATCTCCCGGTTACTCACAATGGCAGATGCGATCGCTACCCGCTGTTTTTGCCCGCCGGAAAGAGAAAGCGGGTGCCTGTCTTTATATTCCAGCAGATCAAACTGTTTAAGGATTTCATCTGCAACAGTTTCATCCTCGTTGTCCATGCTCAGAAGCACTTCATCCATCACGCTTTCGGTAAATAGCTGATGGCTGGTATCCTGCATTACCATGTAGCAATGTTTGAGCCGGGCTTTCCAATCAAGAGTTTTCCCGTCAACCTGCAAAAGGCCACACTTCTTTTCCAGTCCGCAAATACAGCGGGCCAGAGTAGATTTTCCAGCGCCATTCAGGCCGATAATGGCAATCGTTTCTCCAACAGGCAGTTCAGCACTCGGAATATGGAGGCTTTCCGGTTCCCGCTTTTTATACGCAAAGCAGAAATTTTGAAATTCCATCAGTTTAGCTGTATGCGCCTGATACTGATTCGCGGGTTTCAACTTCGAGAGAGAAAACGGCCGCAGCCCCATTTCTTTTCGAGTGCTATCCGATAAACTGTCAAATTCAGCAGGCGTGTATTCCCGTTCAATCTCCCCATCTTTTACATACAGCACACGATCTGCAAGATCGTGAAGGTAGTAAAGGCGGTGTTCTGCAATCAGAATTGTTTTGCCCTGCTTTTTCCAGAGGCTCAAGACCTGCCGCAGGTCATCAATAGCAGCCACATCCAGATTAGAAGATGGTTCGTCAAGGACCATAATTCCCGGTAGCAATACACTTGATGAAGCACAGGCTATTTTTTGCTTTTCGCCCCCGGACAGAGCAAACACGCTTCGCCCCATCAAATCTTCAATATGATAATCGGAAACTGTACGGTCAATCCTTTTCAGGATATCTTCTTGGGGATAGCCTAAATTTTCACAGGCAAAGGCTAATTCACTATCCGTATCCACGTTGAAAAACTGACTTTTGGGATTCTGGAATACAGATCCCACCATAGCAGCCAAGTCATAAAGCGGCGTATCTGATACGCTTTTTCCGTCCAGAAGGACATCGCCCTCTAAATTACCTTCGTAATAATGAGGCACCAGCCCGTTTACCAAACGGGTAATCGTTGTTTTCCCGCAGCCGGATTCTCCCGTGAGTAAAACAAATTCCCCTGTGTTTATGGTGAGATTGACATTTCTAATCCCTCCGCCGCTGGATTCTTCACCATAAGAAAAAGAAACATTTTGAAAATCTATCATGGCAAAATCCCTCCTGCGGAAATTATCGGGGAAGCAATCGCCCAAAACACTACAAAGCAACAAAACAAGATCAGCACCACATCGGCAAAATTGAATTTAAGCTGGCAAATGTTTGTGCGTTTGACAGGAGCGCCGAGGCCACGGGTAATTGCCGCAGCGGAAAGTTCCTCACCGATTTTCACGGAGCAGGTAATCATCGGGATCAGCTTATACTCCAATATTTTTGAAGTTTTTTTCCCTCCAAGTTTAATCCCACGCATTTTCATAGCGTCACTGATTGCTTCTGACTCCTGAAAGACAGTTGGAAAGAAGCGGAACATGACCGTTAAGGGGATCGTCACTTCTTTAGGCATATGGATTCTTTCCATGCCGGAAATCAATTCACTGACCGTTGTTGTTTTCACTGCATAGGCAGCAATCGCAACACTGGGAAGGATTCGGCAGAAGAATCCTGTTGTAAACAGAACGAGGAAATTCAATATCCCCGTAAGGTGCGGCAAAACATAAATTTGAACAGCAAAAAAAGCAGAAAACACAGCAATATAGCCCACAGCTTTTGCACATTGTTTCGAGGTAAGCAGCAATATAGCCGGAACCGTACAAAGAACAAGGCGGATCAGCCCCATAGCTTCTCCGCCTGTTCCACCCATGACAAAAATGCTTATGATGAAGATGAGCAACAGTTTTGTACGCGGATCGAGCCGTAGCCCTTGTTCTGTTTTTTTGCTGTGCAGAATTTCCCGCGCCATTATGCAATACCTGCACGCTGGAAGTGCTTTTTGCAAATGGCTTTCCCAATCATACCTCCGACAAGGCCAAACACAAAGCAGGCAACCAGCAGAATAGGCGCAATCCACATAGGCATATATGTATTAAGGGTAGCTGCATATTCAGCGCCGTATCCTTCAGTCAACATTACCATATAGCTTTCACGGTTCAGGAAAATGGGAGCAAAGTTGCCAAACACCCAGATGCTGAACACGCCGCAGGAAAGAACTGTACTCTTTGCACTTTTGTAGTCCGCCTTTTTCAGGATCACGTCGGCCAACAGGCCGCCAACAAGACCAGTTACCATAGTAAGATAGCCGTTGCCGAAGAACACCATGATTAGGCCAATCAGGAAACCCATGATTGCAGTCATCCCGAATTTTTTAGCCTTTGTAACATACAGCATATAGGGGATGCCGCCAATCAAAGGGCACAGCACCGCCATCAGCGGAATAAAAACGGGGATAAAGCCAAGCATCGCCACCAGCATAACAATCACGACATAGATGACGGTGTAGATGCCGATAGTAATTAAATCTTTTCCCTCAAGCCGGGAACTTTTTTTCTGGGAACTCATACCAGTATCCTCCTTATCTCTGAGAAAATGAAAATGTGGTGTAGTTAGCTTTTTCTAACCACACCACATATAATAGCAATTTGCGCCCACGATTCCACCCCAAAACCAATTTTATTCTACCCAAAATCAGTATTTTTGCGTTTATCCAATCGTAGCTTCTGCTTTATAGTTTTTCGGATTCACTCCGTATTTCCTTTTGAACGCCGCTGCGAAATTGCTTGCTTTTGAATATCCCACCAGTATAGCTACCTGGCTGACATTCAAATTACTTTCTAACAGCAGGCTTGCCGCCTTTTCTAACCGCTGGTCGATGACATACGCATGAACCGATGTTCCGAACAGGGAGGAAAAGCCCTTCGTCAATTTTGAAGTGCTGATATTGACCTGCCGCGCCAATTCCTCGCAGCTCGGAGCCAGGGCAAGCTGGCTGTCAATAATTCGCTTTGCCTCTATGATGGAATCCCGGTCACTTCTGGAAATTGCAACGTAGGTTGACGCGAGAATACTCAGCTCCAGGACCTCGCTCAAATATACCGACAGCAACTCAAAGACCTTGCTTTCCAGAAACAGGTATCCCAACCCGCCGCGATATTGCGTGAAGTCTTTCAGCTCCGCAAAAATGTGTTCCATATAGGGCGTGATATTCACCTTTGATATACCGTCCAATAATTTTTTCTGATAGACCTCAATCTCACCGGCCTCAAAGTAGTCATTCAGAATCTTATAGAAATAGGATAGAGGTATTTTCACATTTTTGAAAAGGAAATCGCTCTTTTTAGAATAGCACAGATATTCCATTTTCCCGTGGCCGCGATAAATACAGGATTCACCCTTTTGTATGCTGGCACTTTGCCGGTTGTCTGCAATATTCCAGGAAACGCCGTCATTGAAGCAGAACAGCATTTGTATGTATTCTTCACTGCTCACTCCCTGCACGTTCATATCCGAAAAGTAATTCATTCTCCAGTCTGAAACAACTGCTCCCTGTTTCGTGACGATCTGCGAAATCTGACCGGTTCCCATGTCTGTCGGAATATCTATGGTGATCGTCTGCGGTGAATTAGAGAGCAGATCACGATAAAGATTATTCATGTATTGATTTGTCATGTATGAGCGCCCTCCTTATGGTTAGCTAAAGCTAATAACAGTTTACAACACCAACCCGGAAAAGTCAATTTGTATTCCTTGTGTAGCCAGAGCCATGATGGATCACACCATGAATGGAGGTTCAGCCGTGGCCTTTTTCTGTTTTTCTTTGCGGATACAGCCATTTTACCCTTTCCAGATTGTAGTATTAGTAGAGGGAGAAATAGAAGGTAGGGTTTCGATAGCAAGCAGGGCAAGTTGGTACCAACTTGCGATTTTTGAATCGGATTTTTCAAATCTAAATTCAAAATGCTTGTTGGGCTGTGCCCAAACCCCTTTCGATCTGCATCGTGCCGATGCAGGCTGCGCGTTTGTTCCAAACACTTCTATAACAAAAAGGACAGCCTAGGACTCTCCCACAAGGAAGAATCCTAGGCTGTCATCGTTTATCGGGACTGTGCTTTTTCGGTGGGGTTCTTTTCTTCGGCAAAGAACAAATCTACGTTACGCTGCGCACGAAGAAGTTCCTGCATCTCGTCTTTCGCTTTACGGTAATCCGGGTAGGCTGCTTTCTTCTCTGTCAGCAGCTTGGAATATTCTGCGTCCAGTTCTTTCACTTTGGGGAGCTTTTTCAGGTCGGCTTCATTGAAAGCCGCTTTTGCGGCCTTGTGCAGTGTGATCTCCGCACGATGGCTTTCCAGAAACCGCTTGCTGTATCCGGCCTTGCGGTAGGCATCATAAGCAGGCCGGGTCTTGGCATAGTTGACAATGTGCGCTTTCAGCACCGCAATTTCTGCCATGCGTGTTTCTGCCGTCTTGATGGAACCGCCCAGCTCGTGATAGCGGGCAGTAGCAGCGTTCACGCGCTCCTGCATTTCCGCTACGCTGCCGATTTTCTTCTCCTGCAAGAAAATCAGCGTCTTGGACATTTCTTTCAGATTGTACTTTTTCGCCCACTGCGCATAGCCGCAGCTCTTGCCCTCGGCCAGCTTTGCCTGCACATCCACCAGAAGATTGAACGGTTTTTCTTTCACCGTCTGCTTCTGGCGCGGACGATGTTCGGCTTCTCCAGCAATCACAGCTTTCATTTCTTCTTCGCTGTATCCTGCACCCAGCGTTTTGAAGCGGATGAAGCGTTTCTGCCGCTTTCCCTTGACGGAAGTATATTTTCCGCGTTTGACTTCATAGCCCTGCTGCTCCAGCTTTTGCAGAAAATCTTCGTAGCCTTTAGGCTTGCCGGCCAGAATGGTGTCGATCACGCTGCATAGACGGTCACGATTGCTTTCTTTGGGCGGGTAGAGTGTCCGCTTTTGCCGTTCCCGGTAGGGCTTTGTTTCAATGACAGAAAGCTGATGCTCCAAGCAGATCAAGTCGCTCAATCGCTGCACGGCCAGCCCGGACAATAAAAAATCCCGGAATTTCCGGGTGCTGTCCAGTGCAGTGGAGTTGTAGATAATGTGGTTATGAATATGCTCCCGGTCTGTATGGGTGGCAACGATAAAAGCATATTTGCCTTTGGTAAACCGCATCGCAAGTTCGTAGCCCACCTTGTTGGCTTCCTCGGCGGTGATCTCACCGGGCTTGAAAGATTGCCGAATCTGATAGGCGATCACATCACTTTTCTGCCTACGACCCGTGGCAAGTTCATACTGCCGCTTGGACAGCATAAATTCTTCATCTACTGTTAGAGGGCTGCACTCGTAGCTGCTGACCAATTCGCCCCGCTTGGTTTTGTCTGGATTCTGCGCATAGTCCGTGCGGCTTTTCAAGCAGGCCACAACGGTTTTCCCCTTATTTTTGTGCAGCGCAATCAAACGTGTTGCGGCCATGTCCACCACCTCCCACAGTTTTATCTTTATAATATGTAGCCCCACAGCCGAAGCCGCAGGGCAAAAAATCAGAGGTCAGCCAGCCGGGAAAGAATCTGCTTGCCAATATCAATCAGTTCATCCAACCGAGTGCGCAAATCCTCCAAATCGGCGGCATAGACCTGACCGTTTTCATTGGCGGCTTTGGCATACTGGTTGAGATTGTTGCTGCACATTTGCAGGAGATAGGCCATGCGGCGCAGCTCCTGCAAATCGAGATGCAAACAGTAGCCATCCAGTGCCATCTTGCGCAGATAAGAACCGATGCTTAAAATGCCGCTGGATTCCATCTTCTTCCGAATCCGTTCCAGCTCCTGCTTGCTGACCCGGAAATGAAGCTGCTGGTCGCGGCGGTCATTCATCGGGCATCACCATCCTTGTCGAGATAGCTCTTGAACGGCTTGACGATTTCTGTTTTGTCTGCCTTTTCTTCCAGAGCTGCCAGCACCGAGGGGCGGCGAGGTTCATCCTCCCTTTCTTCCTCATCCTGCTCCGGCTCATGGTGCTTTTCGTCCACATCTAACTGGGCATTCAGTTCGGCAAGACGAGCCGACTTTTCAGCCAGTTCTTCTTCCTGCGGGAACGGCTTTTCCACTTCGATCTGCGCCGCCGCTTGCTGCTGTTTCAGCGTGGCCAGTTCATATTCAGCAGAAGTGATGCGTTCCGGGAAATCGTTCAGAGAATGATCCAGACGGATGATACAGCCAAGAGGGTCTTTGCCCAGTGCTACCGGGTATTTCCGCTGACCTTTCAAAAGAGCCTGATATTCGCTGTGGTAGGTGTCGAACCGCAACGACAGTTCAAAGCCGCGATAACTGCCGATCACTTTTTCCTCACTGTTAGGCAGCTCGGAGCAAGCGAGAAGAAGCCGCTCGCCAGCAGTCTTTTTTTCATCGTAGGCCACGCCCCTGATGGTCATGCCGCAGAATCCCTCTTGCACCTGTGGGTGTGCGGCGGCAAGTTCGGCATCCGATTTCACGCCAGCAATATAGGCGGTGGTTTCCTGAATGTCAGCCGGGAACTTTGTGAGCAGCTTATCTTCCAGACGGAACTTCTGGCTTTGGTGGTCGGCTTTCAGCACTTTCAGTTTCGCCACCTGCACATCCAAATCCATCTTTTCCTTGATGAGCGGATTTCCAGCACACAATGCCTTGATCTCTGCATAAGACAAAGCCTGTTCGTCCACATCATCGCAAGAGCGTACCGGGGATTTTGAAGTCATGATTTGGCTGATGAATCGCTGTTTATTCTCCAAAGTTTGGAACAAGTAGCTGTCAAAAGTTCCCTCTGTGACGTAGTTGAACACCTTGACTTCCTTATTCATATTGCCCTGCCGGATAATGCGTCCGTTGCGCTGGGTCATGTCGCTGGGCTTCCAGCCGACATCCAAGTGATGCACCGCCGCAAGCCGCTGTTGGACGTTTGTTCCGGCTCCCATTTTTGCGGTGCTGCCGAGCAGAATCCGCACATCGCCGGAGCGCACTTTGGAGAACAATGCGGCCTTTTTTGCTTCGGTGTCGGCATTGTGGATGAACTCAACTTCACTTTCCGGCACCCCGGCGGCGACCAATTTCTTGCGAATATCATCGTAGACATTAAAGTTGCCATCGTTCTTTGGTGTCGAGAGGTCGCAGAATAGAAGCTGCGTCAGCTTTTGCTCCTTGCCATCCGCCCAGATTTGCAGCACGTTCCGAACACAGGTGTTCAGCTTGCTGTTGGGGTCGTCCGGCAGGATGGGGTTCATCAGGCGAACATCCAGACCGATCTTTCGGCCATCGTTGGTGACGCACAGCATATTGTCCTCGGACGCATCCACCGTGCCGGAGTGGATTTTCGCAGCGCGTCTGCTCAGCTCCTGCACCATTTCTTTCTGAATCTCGGACGGTTTCGCTACCACGGTTTCAAACTTTGCATCCGGCACAGGCAGATGAAGCTGATCGCTGGTTTTAATGTCGGCAACCTCTTTGAACATCGACATCAGTTCCGGGAGGTTGAAAAACTTCGCAAATCGAGTGCGCGCACGATAGCCCGTACCCTCGGGCTGGACTTCGTCAAGAGGTTTTCGGTAATTTTTCTAAATTCATCAGGTTGTCTGCAAGGAAGTCCCTTGTGACCTCATGTCTGCACATATCCTTGAACATCTTTTCAATCGGCTTTTTGGCGGTTTCGGACTGCTTCACACACACAATAAAGGTGGTTTTACCAATCTGCACCGAATAACTCGAATTCTGATTCTCCATTCGATTTCTCCTTTTATCGTCACTTTTTGAATTTGGCTGGCAGACTGGCAACTGTGGGTGTACCATGATTTTCTTGCCAGCCAAATTTTTCTGCCAGTCAAATGGCTTATTCCATCCAAAAGACCTTTTTGCGGCCTTCCACGATCTTGCTTTTCAGGGCATCGCCCAGTTCCCGCTTGGCATCTCGGACAGTTCTGCCGGGGATGCCCCTTTCCAGTGCAGCCTTGTCGATGTCCTCGCTGAGCACCTGCTTTCCTCCGGCAAGCAGGGTGCAGATCAGGTCTTTGGCTTGCTGGGTCTTGGTTTCCCGCTGCGGCTCGATGCCGGACAGCATCTCGTCTGCGGTAATGTCATACTCGCCGACCCAGTGGAATCCACTTTCATCGCCCAGCGAGAACGCCAGCGATGCACCCGGCGGGGCAAGCGAACTTTTCTCATGGGTCAGGATTCGCATAGTCGGGTCGTGCTTCAGCTTGCCGATGAACATGACGCTGCGCACAGCGGCGGCAATGTCGATGGAGCCGAGACCACGTTGCAGGCTCTGCATCCCGGCTGCTTTGTTCAGGTGCCCAATCAGCAAAATAGCGCAGCCTGTTCGCTGCGCTACCTGTCCCAGCCGCATGAAGATGGGCCGGACTTCGTTTGCCCGGTTCATGTCTACATCGGCACCAAGATATGCCTGAATCGGGTCGATAATGACCAGTCGGGCGTTGTTCTCGATGATGGCTTTTTCAATTCGTTCGTCCGAAAGCGTCAGCTGCACATCGCTGTCGTCAATGACCAGCACCCGGTCAAGGTCTGCGCCGGCTTCGATCAGGCGGGGCTTGACCGTATCGCCCAGACCGTCCTCTGCGGTCTGGTAGATTACGTTGAAGGGTTCCATACGCTCCATGTTGGGCAGCAGCTTTCCATTGGTGCAGGCAGCGGCAAGGTGCATGGCAAAATAAGTCTTGCCCTCGCCCGGATTGCCTTGCAGAACACTGAGCTTTCCAAAGGGCAGATACGGTTTCCAGAGCCAGTCCACCGGGGTCAGCTCCACGTCGCTCATGCGGATGATCTTCACCGTTTCCGGTTTTGCCGGCTCTTTCAGCACGATGCTCTTGAAATAATTGCGGTTCGGAATCTCTGTCCGATGCACCAGAACATCGTTCCAATCCTTCATACAGGGCTGATCACGCTCATAGTTTCCGGCAGCAGAGCCGCCAGCCGCTTGCAGGCATCCTCTCCGGCTTTGTCAGAATCCAAACAGAGGAACACACGTTCCATGTCCGGGCGTTCAGAAAGGAACTGCTGCAATGCCTTTGCAGACACGCCGCCCAGTGCCAGATAACTGTGCTGCTGCCAGTTCTTTGGAAACAATTCGATGAAGGAAAGCAGGTCGATGGGGGCTTCAAACACCATCAGCTGCTTATCCGCACCACGGTGCGCAAACCCGAAAGACTTTTCTGACCCGGCTACGTCTTGCCGGAACTTCTCATAGATGCCTCGGCAGCTTGCATAGCGTGGGTGTCCGTCTGCATCCCGTCCGACAAACACCGCATTGTGATGGGTTGCATCCTCATAGATGTCACCGGTAGAAACAAAGAAGTTCACCAGTGACGGGCTGAGTTTCCGTTCCTGCGTCAGATAGTTCAGGATGTTGGCATTGGTGACATTTCGCAGCGGCAAGCGAAACGCAGGAGAGGGGGCGGGGGCGGCATCTTGCCGGCTCTCGCCCTGTTCTCCGGTCAACAGCTGCACCGCTTCAGGGAAGGACTTGCCGTAAAACTCCATCACAAAATCGACCGGATAGCCGCCTTTGCTCTGGCTGTGCCGGAACCATTTGTTTCCGCACACGGTCAGGCTGTCGTGGGCTTTCCAGCGGTATTCTTTTCCGCTGCGCACCAGCATTTCGCCCTGCGCACGGAGAAAATCTTCCAGATTGGCGGCGTTTGCACGGTCGATCTGGGCTTGCGTGTAGGTCATGTTCCTTCCTCCTTATAATTCCGGTGTGTTCTTCTGCTGCTCCGGTTTCTTCGGGGCGGCGGTGGCTTTGGCTTCATGCAGCTTTTTCAACACAGATTCCTTTTCCGGGGTCTTGCCGTCCGATGCGGAAAGCTGCTGCTTATTCAGCACCATGTCGATATACTTGCGGATATTTTTCAGCGCGGTCAGGTCGGGTTGCAGGGCTTCAAGCTGGCTGTGCAGCTCGGCGCTGCCCGATTGCAGCGCCGAAAATTCGGCATCCAATGCCGAAAAATCCACCGCTGTGCTGCCGTTCAGTTTCATCAGAGTGCGGACAGCTTTATTGAACGTGTCCAGTTCATCCTTGTGCTGGGCGGCGTAAGCATCCTTGGCGAGTTTGAAGTTCTTCTTTAGAAAGGCATCGTGGATGGGCTTCAGCTTGGCATGGATGGCAGCAGCATCCTTGATCTGGGCGATTGCCCGCATACGGTTCTCGTTCTGCTTCAGCTGCTTGCGAAACGGGGCGGCAGTCTGGCTCAGGTCTTTGATTGCGGCGTTCAAATCCTCGATGGTGTTCAGAGAATGAGCCTTCAGGTAGTCCACTGCCTGCCGAATCCCCTCAAAGTCCCGGACGGTGCATTTCAGTTTTGCCTTGCCAGACCAATCGCTGCGCTGCTCGTTGCGGAGGTTGAAGTAATCCACCAGTAAATCAGAAAGCGTGGGTTCTTTCGCCTTTTCCAGAGCGTCCAGAAGAATCTGCTTCTTTTCGTTCAGGTCTGCGATCCAGCGTTGCAGTCCCCGGATGGTGCTGCGGATGGACTGCATCAGGCTGTTGGCTGCACGAATGTCCCGGTTGAGATTTCCGAGAAAGGTTTCTATCCCACGTTTTTCCATCTGGTGAGCAGCGGGGCCGAGATGCACGGTCGGAATCTGCTGCACTCCCTGCCGCTCGAATGAGCGGAGGTCAACACGTTCCGGTCTGCCAGCGGCTTCAAGGTAACGGTTGGTAACAACTTCCCAACCATGCCGCCAGACCTCGGCGTACTTCTGGTCGTTCCAGTCCACCGTGTTTTCCTTGTGGCACTTCCAGTTGCCAGAGGGGAGCTGAATGCGCTCACCGTTTTCGTCAAGGTCGTATACCTTTCGGGCTTTTGGGAGCCACCTGCCGTGTTCATCCATCGCCCGGAGCGTCAGCAGAATGTGGGCGTGTGGGTTGCCATCTCCTTTGTCGTGGATGGCAAAGTCAGCAATCATACCCTTGGAAACAAACTGCTCATTGCAAAATTCTTTGAGCATGGGAAGATACTGGTCTTTCGGAACTTCTCTTGGAAACGCCAGCACGATGCGGCGGGCAAGCTGGGAGTTCCATTGATTCTCCACGGCCTCCACGGCGTTCCAGAGGGTGGCACGGTCTGCATATCCGGGCAGCGCATTAGGTGGAAGCATAATTTCGGTGTGGACAAGTTCTTTTTTCTTGTTGTAGAATTTTGTTTTCTGGTCGTATTCGCTGAACAGCCGTTCGCCGCTCTGGTAAGCGGCCCCGGCAACAGCGGACTGCCCTTGGCTGCGTTTTACGATGGAAATTTTGAAGTGCGGACACGGAATCGGAATCACCTCCAAACAAAAAGACCGCCCAGCAAGATAGCTCTTGTTGAACGGTCGGAAATCGTATTCGGTTTTGCTCGCCGCCTTGGAACGAAGTGCTGTGCACATCGGGGCAAGGCGGGAGCCGCAAAAGGATAGCTGCAAAGCAGCGCAAGGAAAATGCAGTTTTCCTTGGGATGGAATCGGGCTGGCGCACAAACGCCAGCTTCGATTTCATCGAGCCGTCTGCAAGACCGCAATTTCACCGGAACGGTGTATAATTGCGCCCTTTATTCTAAAGGGTTTTGGACGTTGCTGCGTTCGTGAACATCATGCACCATCTTTGCAAGTGCCAGCACGACTTCCGGTTGACGGAACGAGATCTTCAAAAGCTCCATCACCTGATCATCGGTCAGCTCTCCCGGACAGACCAGAAAGCTTTCCAGCATTCCGGCACGGGTGCAAAGACGATGCACACGCTCTCTCCGGTTCAGCTCTGACATCTGGCGTTCAAGGATTTTCTCCCGGTGCTGACAAGAGCGCAGCTTCTGTTCTGCTTTGGCTTTTTCGCTGCGGAGGTAGGCAAGGTCGGTTTGGGGTTGGGTCATGGCATCACGCTCCTTTTTCAAAAACTTTTATTCGTTTACAAACATTTTATAATTCATATTTACCGCCTTGTATTCTTTGAGATAACGAATATAATACGTCTAGGAGAATAGATAAATAATTGAAAAATGATTGCTATATTTGCTGTTAGGAGGTGAGCATAATGAATGCAAAGATACTGATTGCTGATGATGAAAGCGATATTGTTTCTATGCTCGGTAACTTTTTTGAAAGCAAGGGCTTTCGTGTCCTGCCCGCTTTCAATGGTGCAGAAGCACTAAAGCAAGTGGAAAAACAACCGGATATTATTTTGCTTGACATCAATATGCCCGGAACAGACGGGTTAGAAGTTTGCAAGCGTATCCGTGATCACATATCCTGCCCGATCCTTTTTCTGACTGCCAGAATCGAAGATACAGATAAGGTAAAAGGCTTTGCTGTTGGCGGTGATGATTATATTGTAAAGCCCTTTTCCCTCGTAGAGCTTGATGCGCGGGTACGCGCTCACCTGCGCCGGGAAGCACGACACAATTTTGAAGCACAAGTCAAGTTTTCCGGTGATTTGACGATTGACTATTCAGAACGTTGCTTGTTCTTTGGCGATAAGCGTGTCGGTCTTGCAAAAAGGGAATTTGATATTGTGGAACTGCTTTCTCAAAATCCAGGACAGATCTTTGATAAAGAACGGATTTATGAGCGTATTTGGGGCTATGACAGCGAGGGGGACAGCAGTGTTGTAGCAGAGCATATCCGCAGAATACGGTCCAAAATCGCGGCATACACCGACCGCATATATATTGAAACGGTTTGGGGGTGTGGATACAAATGGGTCAAGTAAATTGCCGCAAGCACTATTTATCTCTCCGAAAAAGCCTTGTTCTCTATGTAATTGCCTTTGTTGTACTCGCAGTCTTTCTATCCGTAACGACTTTTTCAATCTGTGATGGTGCTGCCGAGGGTATCAGCGCATCTTATCCTCCGTCCGGCGAAAAATATTATTTGACAAATGAGCAGGGGGAACAGTTGGGCGACGGCGCTTACATCGGGACAGTGCCCGTCCCGATGTCTAAAGAGGACGAGCGTACCATTGCGCTACTGGAGAAACTTCCCATTGTTGCAACTCCTATCTATTCTGCATTCTGTATTATCGCGGCTGCGCTGCTATTTTACAGAAACAGGCTGAAAAAGCCGCTTGCGGAACTGCGGACTGCTTCTGAAAAAATAGCGAACAATGACTTGGACTTTTCAATCGACTATGATAACAACGATGAATTGGGACAGCTTTGTGCGTCCTTTGAAATCATGCGGACAACCCTTGCGGACAATTTCTCTAAAATGTGGCGGCAAGTTGAAGAACGAAAAGCACTCAACGCCGCTTTTGCTCACGATTTGCGTACCCCTCTGACGGTACTAAAAGGCTATAACGAAATGCTGCAAACCAGCGATAATTCCCAAACGAGGGAAACCGCCGCCACAATGGGAAAGCATATTTCCCGTATGGAAAACTATGTAAGCAGTATGAGCAATCTTAGGCGTATGGAAGATACGCAGCCAGAGTACAAGTTGATTGACTTGCAACCATTGGTATCTTCTTTGTATGATAGCGCAAAAATCGTTTGTGCGAAAAATGCAAAAGAGTTGATTTTACAAAATCATATACCCAATTCACAGTTGCCTCTTGATAGCGCATTTGTTTCACAGGTCAGCAATAACCTGCTCGCCAATGCGGTTCGATATGCCCAGACTACGGTAACAATATCTTTTGCCTTGCATGACAACGGCTTGTTGCTTTCCGTATCAGACGATGGGAAGGGTTTTGACAAAAGCAGTCTGCAAAAAGCCACCAGTCCATATTACACAGAGGAAAGCAACCATTCCGAGCATTTTGGACTGGGGCTGTATATTTGCAAGCTGCTTTGTGAACACCACAACGGCTATTTGAAGATCGAAAATACTGCATTCGGGGCAAAGGCATCTGCCTACTTCAAATCTCCTGCCTTGTAGATAAAAAGTAGATGTTTTCCCTCTATACTCTCCATGAAAACACATGGAGAGTATTTTTTACTCCCTATGGAGAAAGGGGCTTTTTATGGAATTAAAAACGATTGGGCTGACAAAAAAGTTCGGTTCCAAAACCGCCGTGGACAATTTGAATATCACCTTAACAAATGGCGTCTACGGCTTACTGGGTGCAAATGGTGCAGGGAAAACAACGCTTATGCGGCTGCTCTGCAATATCCAAAATCCTACTTCCGGGAGAATTCTGCTTAACGAGAAAAACATTGTGGGGCTGGGTGAACGCTATCGCAATCTTTTAGGCTACTTGCCGCAGCACTTCGGATATTACCCCGATTTTTCAGCGTATGACTTTCTGCGCTACGTTTCTGCTCTAAAAGGCTTGGACGAAAAGGCGGCGCGGAAGAAGTCAAAAGAACTGCTGGAAGCAGTAGATTTATCAAAGGAAAGTAAGCAAAAAATCAAAACTTTTTCGGGAGGCATGAAACAGCGTTTAGGGATTGCACAAGCCATGCTTAATGACCCTCATATTTTGATTTTAGATGAGCCGACGGCGGGGCTTGACCCGAAAGAACGCGTCCGTTTCCGCAATTTGATCAGCGCCTTTTCCAAAGACCGCATTGTGATCCTGTCTACGCATATTGTTTCCGATGTGGAGTTTATTGCGGAGGAAATCATCATGATGAAATCCGGGCAAATCATTCACTTTGGAAATCCGCAGGAGATCACTTCTGAAATCGACGATCAAGTGTGGGAATGTACGGTTCCGACTGCCTATGCGGAAAAATATGCGGCTGCCTACAACACAAGCAACTTGCGAAACACCAGCGAAAACCAGACGATTTTACGAATCATTGGAGATCGTCCGCCGATGGAAAACGCAGTAAGGGTGCAGCCTACTTTGGAAGATCTGTACCTGTTCTATTTCAAAGGGGGCTGTGAAGAATGAAAAAACTGATTCTTTTTGAACTGCGGAAAGTGTTTTCAAAGCGTTTGGCGCTCATCGCTCTAATTGGAATTATCCTGTTCTCTGCCTTGCTATCCTTTTCCACCTTTCAAAACAAATATGCGTTTGACCAAAATATCGGTGAAGGTACTGGCAAAACAGCAGTAGAAATCGACAAGGAAATTGCAGCGAAATATGAAGGAATCCTGACAGACGAAAAGGTGCAGCAAATAATGTCTGATTTTGCACCGACATCAGATTTACATGGCTTGAGTGCAATCTATGTTTATCAAAACGCCATGCAATCGGCAGTCTTTTCACGGTTTTCTGATAAAGAGGGAAATTGGAACGGATTAAGTGTTTCTGATGTGTTTGGCAATGAAGAAATCAAAATTGGCTATGTAGATGGTTGGCTTTCAACAAGTAAAAACATGGTGCGTTTTTTTATCGCGCTTGCTCTTGCGGTTATCATCATGCTTGCTCCGATTTTCTCCGGCGAGTATGAAGGCGTTGACAATATCATATTGACAAGCAAATACGGCAAAACCAAATGCACTACTGCAAAGGTAGCAGCGGGTATTCTTACCGCCATTCTCACTACTGCGCTGGTTGCGGCTTTTAACTTGCTTCTTGCTCTTATCTTTTACGGAACGGAAGGGCTAGATTGTAGTATTCTATTCGCTCCCAGCGACTATGTAGAAGGGTTTATTTCTTTTAATATCACTTGTGGAACATTACTCAAATATCAAATCCTGTTGGCCTTTACCTGTACCCTCAGCGTTACTGGAATTACACTGTTCCTATCTGCAATCAGTAAAAATCAGATTGTAGCTTTGGTTGCGGCGATAGCAATTTTTCTGTTCCCAGTTTTGCTGCCAATCACAGAAGCAAATCCGTTGTTCCGATTGGTTGGACTTCTTCCTATCTATCATGCACTGGCTATTTCGCTCCTGTCGGTGGAACAAATGAGTAACGGTATGCTGTATGCGATATGGGCAATCCCGGCAGCACTACTCTTTTTGGGAGTTGGTGCAGGTATTTCTCGCCGTGTATTTGCCAAGCACCAAGTTTCATAAATATGGAATGATCTACCGGACGACGGCAAAAGAAAAAAGCCGTCGTATAGCAGACATATCCGCGCGCCCATTTTGAAGCGGCGGCTCAATTTTCAGAGCCGCCGCTTCTTTGTGTTTACACAAACCAATGATGACTTGCAGGGATACGGTAGCCGATTGGAAGTTGTTTTACCATAGCAGATCAGTTATCGTTTTCAGGAGACCCGCACGGGCTGGATAGCCAGTGCGGCACCCCTGACCTGATACGTTACCCCGCCAGCTTCGCCCCTTGCCTTCCGCTGGCACACCTCCGGGTGCTGCGTTGCAAGGGCATCAAGCTGCTTTTGCAAGGCGGGATTCAGCGTAAATACGCTGCTTGTCCCGTCCTCGCTGGCGTAGATCATGGTTTCCAGCTTAAACATCGTCAATCAGTTCTTCCTCCTCAGATTCGTCAAAGATGGTCGGTCCCCAGTCCTCGTCCTCCTCGATGTCCTGCATCAGGAGCCGCATATTGGTGTAGCACTCCATCTCGGCACGGACAAAGTAGAACATCTGGTCGTACCAGTCTGCCAGCGTTTCATCCTCCAGCTTCCGGCAGAAATCAAGCACCAGCTTGTTCTGGTCGGGATTAACCGTCAGTCCGGCAACCTCGTACAGCCGCTTGCGGGTCAGCTCCAGATCGGCGCAACCATAGGTGTAGAGCAGCTTCTTTTCTTCAAACGTCAGTTTCATAGGCGTGTACCTCCGTATCAAAAAGGGCCTGCCGTGTGCAGACCCGATGTAACGAAAAGACCGCCTTGCAGTCGTGCAGGGCGGTCAAGGGAACTCAGGATTGGAGAAAGTCCCTGAGTTCATCACCGAAATAGGAGATTTTTGCGATGAGTGCCATCGCTATGTAAGGCAGGGTGAAAACGACAAATCCGGTTATCAGCATCTTCAGCACTTCGCCGCCGTCTGCCAGCTTCATGACCCAGCTTGCCAGCGCTACAAAGAAGAACAGCCCCGCCAGCAGATTCGTCAGGATCGTGGAGAAGGTCGTGAGGAAGATGCCCACCCACTGCGCCAGAATCAGCAGCAGAAGCAGCGGGAGAAGGGCAAATTTCAGCATCCATTTCAGCACAGCCATTGCGGGCACCTCCTTATACAAAAATCAGCTCGGTCTTGATGATCTCCTCCGCACGGTTGCGGATGCTGTTCATCCGGCGCACCCATTCCAGTTGATTCTCGGCTTTCAGGGCTTCAGTCACGCCCTCGGCTTCCTGCATCTGCCGGATGATTAGGGCAAGCTGTTCTTCGGCCTGTTTATCCAGCTTGGCAAGGTAGTTGCCTAGTTCACCGGACAGGACAAGCTGGTTGTACCGGACGGGATGCTGCTCCTTCAGGTACCTCTTATGTAAGCGGCCCCACCGCCCGGTGGGGTTCCGCTCTGCCGGGGCTGTTGCGGTAAGGTTCGGCAGATAGTAGTCGTTGACAAGAGTGTAGTCCAGACCGTTGTTGCTGTCGTGGAGCGGATTCTTTAAGGTAGTCATGCTGCATTATCCTCCTTTGGTTTCGGCGTTGGTGTTGCTTCTGGGTCAGGTTTTGGATTTCCTTTTTTCTTGTGATAGAATTCCAAGGTTTTCTTGTTGTGGTTGATTCTCCTGCACTCATCGGAACAAAATTCCTGCTGGCTGTGTGTAGGCCAGTAGGAATGACCGCACACGGCACAGGTGCGTTGCCGGTAGTAATGATCTCCTCTTTCGGCTTCTCTATCTGCTTTCTTTTGCGCCTGTCTTGCCTGATTCCAGCATTCCCTTGAGCAGAAAAGCTGTCGGTTGCTCGTAGGTGTAAACATCTTCCCACAGTGCGGACACGTTTTGGTTTTAATGATCTCGCCACCGTTTTTAGCGATTTTCTTTGCTTTTCGCTTTTCTCGATAGGCTTTTTCACGTTTGCGCTGCTTTTCCATGCGCTGCCGTTCTTCCTGCTCCTTCTGCGCTTTCAGTTCGGCAAGTTCTTCCTCGGTATAAGCAATATCGACTTGACCGACATAGTTGAAATAAATGTCAACTTTTTGTGTGCGGGCATTGCCTGCACCCTCGGCTTCATAAACAACGATTTTATCGACAAGTTCGTTAAACATTGAATCGGAGATTTCTGTTGGATTTTTGCACTTGCGAATCAGCGAAATGAAATGCCGAATATCAGCAGAACTTGATTTATCTTCGGCAATTTCGGATTTCATCGTTTCCATCTGCGATTCCAATTCTGCTTGCTCGCTATCATACTGTGCCATCAGCTGCTTGTACTGTCGTTCGGGCAATAGTCCAGACATAAGATTTTCGTACAGACTACGAATAAGGGCAGAAAGCTCATCATAGCGTTTTTGGCAACGTTTCAATTCTGATTGATTCTGCTTCGGCTTTTCTTCACGTTTCTCTTTCCAAAGGGATTGCAGTTCCAAAGCGAAGGTTTCTTCATCTTTTAGAACAAATCTCGAAAAGCGTTTGACCGATGCCAATATCAGGGCTTCAACATTATCGGCACTGATTGAATGGGCAGTGCAGCTATTCACCCGACTTGCATATCCACCACAACGATAAGAATATTGAGTAGACCCATCCTTTTTACTGTAGTGTGTTTGCAAGGTCAATCTTCTGCCGCAATCGGCACAATACAGATACCCGCTTAAACGGTTGGTGTGCGTTCCCCAAGCAGAAGCACGATTCACTCGGCATCTGCGTTTCTGAACACTATCCCAAAGTTCTTGCGGTATAATCGGTTCATGCGTGTTCTGGAAAACATACTGTTCATCTTCGTCTGTTTCTTTTCTCTTGTGAAGTTTGAAATTTGTGCTTACAGATTTTCGTAAAACAGTGCGTCCCAGATATTCCTGCCGACCTAAAATTGTTCTTACGGAGGAGGTGCCCCACAGGTACGGATCGGAGAACTTTATCCCATTGTACTGCTCTGGGTGATATTTCTGTGCGTATGCAGCAGGAATCAGGACTTTATCCTCTGTCAATAGTTCTGCGATTGCCCGTGGGCTTTTTCCTTCGTTCGCAAGAAGAAAAATGCGCTTTACGACTTCGGATGCCACCGGATCAACAACAAGTGTCTGCTTGTCGTTCGGCAAACGGTTATATCCATACGGAATAGAGCCGCTGCAACGTTTTCCATCTTTCATCCGGGCATCGAACACAGCCTTGATTTTATTACTCGTGTCTTTGGCATACCATTCGTTCATAATGTTCAAAAACGGAGCAAAATCATTGTCTGAAGCATTGTTGCTGTCGATGCTGTTGTTGATTGCAAGGAATCGGACATTTTTCTGTGGGAACAGAACTTCCGTATAAAAACCGACTTGCAGATAATTTCGTCCTAAGCGGCTCATATCCTTCACAATAAGCGTTTCGACATTTCCTGCTTCTACCTCTTTTATTAGAGATTGAAAGCCGGGACGATTGAAATTCACACCTGAAAAGCCATCATCTGTAAAATGGCGGATGTTCTTGAAGCCGTTCTTTTGGGCGTAATCTTCCAGATATTTCTTTTGGTTGGTGATGGAATTCGATTCACCAGCAAGATCATCATCTCTTGACAAACGCTCATAGAGTGCGGTAATTTTTGGTGTTTTCGGCATTTGTTCTACCTCCTTTCTTATGGAATCTTTCAATTTAGGACAATCACGTTTATCGTCCTATTAAAGTATAGCCCTCCGGGGCAAGTTCAATGGCGGTGGTGGTTTCACCAAAAGTAGATGCCCAGCAGTCGAAGTGTGTCAGCCCTTTTTGCTGGAGTGTGCCATATTGCAGATAGCGCATGACCGTGTACAGCTCCGACATGGAGTTGCTCACGGGCGTTCCCGTAGCAAACACCACGCCGCGCCCACCTGTGATCTCATCCAAGTAGCGGCACTTTCCGAACATATCGCTCGATTTTTGCGCTTCACTTGTAGACAAACCAGCGACATTGCGCATTTTTGTCGTGAGGAAAAGGTTCTTGTAAAAATGGCTCTCATCCACAAAAAGCCTATCCACGCCCAACTGCTCAAAGGTGATAACATCATCCTTTCTCGCATCGGAGCGTAGCTTTTCCAGCTTGATTTCCAGCGTTTTGCGTGTCTTTTCCATCTGCTTGATGCTGAAATTTTCGCCAGCAGTGGCTTTCAGTTCGTTGATGGCGGCAAGCGTTTCATCAATCTGCTCCTGAATAATGCGTTCTTGCCGCTCATAGGACAACGGGATGCGCTCAAACTGTGAATGACCGATGATGACCGCATCGTAGTCCCCA
Source organism: Faecalibacterium sp. AF28-13AC (assembly GCF_003478405.1). Lineage (NCBI taxonomy): Bacteria > Bacillati > Bacillota > Clostridia > Eubacteriales > Oscillospiraceae > Faecalibacterium > Faecalibacterium sp. AF28-13AC. The sequence goes on from NZ_QUFG01000015.1 coordinate 46,135, forward strand.
GTCGCAATTCTAGCACAGAATTTTTTGCGGTTGGCGGTTTCAAAGTCCTTTTTTCGAGCCACCAGCAGCTTGGCATTGGGGTATAGGTGCAAAAACTCTGCCGCCCATTGCTCCGTCAGATGATTTGGCACCACAAAAAGACTTTTCTGACACAGCCCCAGCCGTTTGGCTTCCATTGCGGATGCTGCCATCTCAAACGTCTTTCCGGCTCCCACTTCGTGTGCAAGCAGCGTATTACCACCATAAAGCACATGAGCGATGGCGTTACGCTGGTGTTCCCGGAGCGAAATTTCCGGGTTCATACCGACAAAGTGGATGTGGGAACCATCGTATTCGCGCGGTCTGTTGCTGTTGAACAGTTCGTTGTACTGCTTCACCAGTGCAATGCGCCGCTGGGGGTCTTGCCAGATCCAGTTGGCGAAAGCATCTTTGATTACCTGCTGTTTCTGCTGCGCCAGCATGGTGTCCGTTTTGTTCAGGACGCGCTTCGGTCTGCCTTCTTCATCTTCAATGGCATCATAGATGCGCACATCTTTCAAGTTGAGCGTATCTTCCAGAATCTTGTAGGCATTGGCGCGGGATGTGCCATAGGTTTCGGTGGAGGTAATGTCGCCTCTGCCCATAGCCGACTTGCCCTCAATGCGCCATTCTGCGGTATAGGGAGAATATCTCACTTTAACTGCATGACGCAGATAGTAGGGAATCTGGAAAGTTTCTGCCATAAACTTTTGGATGATCTCCGGCGAAAGCCATGTTGCACCCAGACGTACATCAATCTCAGATGCTTCAAGGTCTTTCGGCTGCGCCTTTTCCAATGCGGTGACGTTGACTGCAAACTCCGGGTTGGTTTCGGCGGCAAGCTGTGCCATGCGCAGTTTTGCCCGGACATTGCCGGACAAGTATTCATCCGCCATTTGCCAGCCCGCTTCTGGGTCAGTAGGGTCTGTGCCGGGGTCTTTGAAAATTACGCCGGATAGTTCGCTGGTGATTCGCTCATAGTCGCCGGGAGTGCCGAGCAGCTCTGCCATATAGGGCAAATCCACCCGGCCACGCTCTCCGATGGAAATTGCAAGTGCTTCCGTGGGAGTGTCCACGCTGGTGACAGTACGTTCCGGGCGAATGGTGCGTTTGGTGAACATCGCCGCCTTGCTTTTGAGCTGCCCCTGATCGTCCAGATTTTCCAGAGAACACAGCAGATAGTAAGAAGAATCCTGCTCAAATAATCTGCCGTTTTTGCGGTCATTCAGCAAGCCGTATTTTGCAGAAAAGGCATCGTAGGCGGCATTCAGCTTTTCCTGCGTAGCCTGAATGTCGGCATCCGGGGAGTCGTTTAGCTGCTGGTCAATCAACTCATTGACGATTTGCCGCAGCTCCACCATCCCGGTCACACGGCCTTTGGCGGTGTCGGAAAGCTCCACCTGTGTCATAACAGAATTTTCGCGGTAATACACTTCACCGTCAACCACGGTGTAGGAGAAGTTCTTCACATCCGGGTCAGCAGGGAGAATGTGTCGCTCATTTTCTGCATCCGCAATATCTGGTGTTTCGACCTCAACTTCCGTGTACAGTCCCTCAATATGCTGGATAGCTTCGGCAAGCTGGTCTGCCAGCACTGCACCCTCAATGGGGCGCACGGTGCATTCCTCATGGCCATACTGGGTGCTTTCGGTGGTCAGTTCGCCCAGCACCATCTCCGGGTGGTCTACAAAATAGCTGTTGATGGTAAAGCCATCTTCCGTTTTGCCGAGCTGTATCCAGTCCGGCTCATGGTCGATGGGGCGGTCACGTTTTTGCAGGAAGATAATGTCGCTGACGACATCTGTTCCTGCATTTGCCTTGAACGCAGTATTCGGTAGCCGGATAGCACCCAGCAGATCAGCACGTTCGGCAATGTGCTTTCGGGCAGAAGAATCCTTGCTGTCCAGCGTGTAGCGGCTGGTGACGAAGGCCACGATGCCGCCCGGACGCACTTGGTCGATGGCCTTGGCGAAGAAATAGTTGTGGATACTGAAACCGAATTTGTTGTACGCCATGTCGTTTACCCGGTACTGGCCAAAAGGAACATTACCCACGGCAAGGTCATAGAAATCGCGGCGGTCGGTGGTTTCAAATCCGGCAACTTTAATGCTGGCTTCTGGGTAGAGTTTTTGCGCAATGCGGCCTGTGATGCTGTCCAGTTCCACACCGTACAGGCGGCTATCCTGCATGGTGTCCGGCAGCATACCAAAAAAGTTGCCAATGCCCATGCTCGGCTCCAAAATATTGCCGCTGCGGAAGCCCATGCGCTCCACAGCATCATAGATGGCACGAATCACGGTGGGGCTGGTGTAGTGGGCGTTCAGGACGGAGCCACGGGCGGCGGCGTACTCATCTTCGGAGAGCAGTCCTTTCAGTTCGGCGTACTCTTTTGCCCAGTTGCCCTTGTCCGGGTCAAAGGCATCCGGCAGACCGCCCCAGCCGACATACTGTGATAGAATTTCCTGCTCTTCGATGGTGGCTCCACGGTGTTCCTGCTCCAACTGGAACAGGGTGCGGATAGCTGCAATGTTCCGGGCGTATTTCTGTTTTGCACCGCCCTCGCCCAGATGATCGTCCGTAATGCAGAAATTTCCAGCAGCTTCCGGCACAGGTTCGGCATTCAGGGCTTCGTCTGCGGCGGCTGCATCCGGGAATGTCTGCCATTCGCCGTTGACCTCCACAGAAATAGGCAGCTTGTCCAGTGATTCATCAGACGTAGGCTCATCCCGTCGCAGACTGTCCTCGAACTGCTGTTTGTTCAACACCTCGTTGCTCCACGAATAGCCCTGCGCACTGGTGTCGATGCGCACATCGGTTTCACCAACATAGCCGACCTTTCCCTCGATGGTTCGGGTAGGCAGTTCAACAACGACATCATCCCCGACCTTATAATCGACTGCTTTTTCGGGAGCGGTGTCAAGAGCTTCGTCTTGCTGTTCGTACAATTCCCGGACAACAGACAGCGGTTCTTCCCGAAAAATCGGCACCCGCATATCGGCCAGTGCCATATCCTGCAAAGAAACTTTGCCCTTATCAAAGTCCACCCTATCAATCCGAAATTCACGGCTATCCATATTGATAATGGAACCAATGGGAAGATAGTCCTCTTTGCGCAGATGCTTGGTCTGATGGTGAGTGCCATCTTCGTTTAACCCGGCAAGATAGACATTATTGCCCGCAGACCATAATTCTTTTGACTTTCTTGCCCATAAGCGAGGAGAAAAGCCTGTGACCTGAGCTTCGCCCAGCGCGGTGTCTCTCGTGAACAAAGCACTGTTGATGATTTTGGTAACTTTAGCGGCATCTTCTCCATAAAACATAAAATTGCCACCTGCTTCAAATCCAACGAGAGTGTCCGGGTACTGTTCCTTTAATGCCGTGTATTCGGCAGCACTGGCGGCGTTCAGCTCAAGGGGGAAGTCAATGGTTCTTTTCTCTTTATCCGACAGATAGCGGTCAGACTGAATCATCAGGTCGATATATTTTTCGACCTGATTCCAGCGGAGAAGCACTTTCTGATGGTCTGGATAGTGTTCAAACGTCAGCCCCTTGCTGTCATGATCGAGCCAACCATTGCTTCCGTCCAGATAGGTGTGCGAGGAGCCGCCGGGTCCGTTTGAGGCATATTCTTTCGCAAGAGCTTTTGCCCGGAGTTTTCGGTCAGGCTGGAGCTGATAAATTTTCCAGATGCGAAGTTTGCTGTTTTCAAAGTTAGAACCTCTCCGCAGCGCGTTTTCGATCTCAGCCTGTGACAAAGAGAAAGCGGAGGGCGATTTTTCGCTCTCCGCTTGGTCGATGGATTCAATTTGTTCAGCTTCGGTGGGAATGTGTGCATCGAAGAAACTTAGCTGTAAATCAGCTCGTTCATCACCAGTTCCTCGGCCTGTGCTTTCAGGCTGTTCATGTGCTGCACCCACTCCATCTGATACTGCTCCTTGTTCGGAGCCGGGTTCTGTTTCAGCAACTCCTGCATGGTCTGCCGCATCCGGCTCTCTGCGGTTTGCTCCACCTCCAACAGGTGCGGATGCAGAGTTCCCGACAGAAGCATCGAGTTGTACAGCACCGGGCGATGCTTCATCAGGTAAGTCCGGCGCAGTCGCCCGTACTTGCCCAGTGTTTTCTCCTGCCGGGGCAGGGTCAGGTTCGGGAGCTGATAATCCCCGATGGTCGAGTAGGTCACGTTCCTGCTGTTCATATTCATACTGGCTCCTTTCTACATTGCGGCGGCGGATTGTCGTCTTTACGGTTCTTTCGATGTTGCGCAGCACATCCCGGCTGCACTCGCTGACTGCGGTGCCCAACGCATACACGGCGGCAGGAGTGGAAAAGGAGAAGATGGCCTGAAAATCGTCCCGGTCAAAATGTCCTTCCGGCTCAAAACCGCATCGTTCAAGGACAGCATAGGTGATGCTGATTGCAGCGGCACTTTTGAACTGGAACTCCTGTCCGGCTTCATCATAATCCATCAGAAGAGAGCCGTCAACGATGTCGAGAATGTCACCGCTGTTGTTATCCCAATAGGAATCCACCAGTTTGCCGCAAATGTCTGCGATTTGCTGGGTGATTCGTTCATGCCGGATGCCGTACTCTCTAGCGAGCATTTCCGACACAGGCTGAACCAGATCGGGGCCGAGCTGCCATACTTCCGGATCACGCGAATTACGCCGTACTCCAGTGTCGCTCACATCGAAAACGTAGTGCAGACGCGGAACACTGCTGGACTGGTCTAACAGAGCGATGCCTTTGGAGCCACGCCGGACATAGCGGTTCATGCGGTCATTCCAGAGGTCGAAACTGGCGCAGGCGGTGGCATCAGGCCGCTGGGCGTAAATCATAAGCTGGTCGGCAAAGTTGTACTTGTACAGCCGGGATGCTGTGGTCAGGTAGTCCGTCCAGTTTTCCCAATACCGGGTCAGTTCCTTTGCCGTTTGCTGGGCAAGGTTGAGGTATTCTTGCGTTTTATTTGGCATTGCGTTCCTCCTTTCGATTTTAGGATATAAAAAGAGCGACCTTTGTAAAGGCCGCTCTCAGGAAAATAGCGTTCGGATGTATCGTGATTTCCAATAAATTAGTAAAATTAAAAGGATTTAGTCGGAATTTTGCAACAATCTCTTATACCAGTCGATTTCATAGCAATTCTCAAACGAATTTGTGGCGCGGCCTAATATTCCTTGAACATTTCCTTTATAAATATTCTCCACAACGTTACTTGTGGTTTCAGCAGCGATTCCAACCAATAAGCCAATAGTTCCGCGTAGATAATTTTCAGAAATAATAATCTTTTTGCCTTCCAAAAGAGTACTTTGAGGATTTTCTCTTATATATTTCTTGTCAACTCTACCGGAATTATGGATTATGGCATTTCGTCTTCCTAAAATCTCACTATATAGAGAAATGGCTAAACGGTATTTGGAAGAAAAAAGTGTTCCCAACTCTAATTTGCACTTATCTTTCAAAAACACATCAGCAGGGTTTCCATAGAAAATACTTCGGACCTTTTCTTCAGCAAGCGTGTCAATCATTTCGTCACGCGTGCTACAACTTAAAATCAATTGGAATGCCTTAGAGGTTTCGGTTTCAGAATCAGATCCCTTCATCTTTTGAGGATAGTCTATAAACACAACCTTAGCTAAAGAGGAAATATATACTTCAAACCGCCCAACAGAATTGATGAAATGACTTCTTGAATTGCCACCGCTCAAAAACCTAGTTTGCATTCCGCCAGCATCAACAATAGTTTTATGCAATACACTGTCACTTAATAGGCTATTAAACTCAAAAGGTTCTTTAGTCGGCTTTCTTATGCAATGATTCAAGTAAGCATACTCTTCCCACTCATTATACATATCTTGTCGAAAGATACGATACTGATTGTGTATTTGTTGGACTTTAACTAAATCCATCTAAAACCTTCCTCCTTCATTTACTATATGTGATGCTACTAGTATATCACATATTTGAGGGAAGAAAAGATATTCATACTACTTATTGGCCATAAAAATTCAGTCGAGCGGAAATTCCAGCTCGGCAAACTCGGCATCGGTCATAAGTTTCAGCTTTTCAATGACCTGTTCGGACAGTTCTCTCAGGGCAGTTTCATCAGGCATCAGGTAACACTGCATCAGCCGCAGCTCCTGCATCAAACCCGGCCGGGAGCCGGAATTGTAGAGCATCATCAGCGTCAATTCTTCGCCATTAAAGTTCATGAGCATCCCTCACTTTCCGGCACCCAACGGGGCTGCACTCCGGGGCATCGCATTTTTCTTTTGCGCCAGCCAGTGAAGCCAGCTTTTCCAGCGTGGAAGGGCGGCTGTTTAGCCCCAGTTCTTCGGCTTCGGCGGCTCTGTCCATGATAAAATCGTAGTCCTGTATCAGCCGCCGACCTTTTTCCATGTGATGTGCTTCCAGAATTTCTTCCCGGACTTCCTGAATCGTCAGCTCCGGCGCGTCGATCTGGCCGCTGTCCATCACAGAGTAATCGCTGTGATAGAGGGTGTAATCCCAGCCATCGTCACAGGACTGGATGGCAATATAGCCTTTTCCGCCTAGTTCCCATGCACCTGTTTCATCCTGTGTCTGGATTTCCGGGTAATAGCTGGCTCCATTGCGCTCCATGACCTCGGCAAACTGGCAGATGTGGAACATATCGCCCAGTCCACCAACATCAAAATGATACTCGTCCCAATGTTCCAGCCGTGTTGTGAAACTTCGGCCATCCGGGTAGTCCACCTGAATCACACTGCCATTGGGAACACGGTATAAGTCCTTGTAGTTGCTGTCGATGAGCCGCACATCATTCATAGTAATGGACGGATCTTCCCAGATACGCCGCTTGCGAATGCCGGAATCCGGGATGTTGTCGAGGATTCTCACACTTTCAAGCTGGATAGCCCTGCGAGGATCATCGGATAGCTCAAAAAGGAACCAGTTCCGGGCGGCAGGAATAGCATTTCTGCCATCGGGCGGCAGATGCTCAAAGGGAATCTGTCCCTTTTCCAACGGCAACAGGGTCAGCTTGTCATAGGTGGCGTAGCCAACGCCGGAAGTATTTTCCCGCAGATGCAGGTATTTTTCGTTGTTCAGCAGATAAACGGCTTCATCCTGTACCCTCATCAGCGGCCACCCTCAAATTCCAGCGAAAACTTGCTGCGACCATCGGCTTCGGTAGACAGCAGGACAGTGGCATTGTATACCTTGCCCTTGGCACTCTTGCAGTCCTTCAGACGGACGCGGCCATCCCGCAGCAGCTTGTCGGCCACATGAGCATCCAGCCGTTTACCCAACCTCTTGAAGAAAGCATTGTCTTTCCACAGCACGAAACGGCAGGGATTGGATTCACAAAACCAGCCCTTTTCACGTTCCACAACAGATTTGCCACAGTTCGGACAGACACCAATCACTTTATTTTTCATAAGCACATTCGCTCCTTTCACGGCCTCGGTGGTGTTCACCAACGAGGAGATCATATCTTTGATTTCAGTCATAAATGTTTCCGACTCCATCTCGCCGCGCTCCACGCACAACAGTTTTGTTTCCCAGTCGGCGGTCATTTCCGGGGATTGGATTTCTTCGGGCATTACGGTAATGAGGGCTTTTCCCTTATCCGTGGGCAGCAACACCTTGGTCTTTTTGCTGCCCTTGCGCTCCAGAAAGCCCTTCTGCACCAGCTTTTCGATGGTAGCGGCTCTGGTGGCAGGAGTGCCGATGCCCTGACGCTCCACGCCCTCCGGCATACTGTCCGCACTGGCGGTTTCCATAGCGTGCAGCAGGGTGTCCTCTGATACATTTTGTCAAGGTGGTTTTAAGAAATTTTCCCGCAATCGTTCATAATAAGCCGCTTGATTTTATCGCTCATAGTTTCCTTGCTGGTGGTGCTGAAGTGGATTTTCACCCGATAGGTCGTGTTTCCGATTTTCTTCACAATATCGGGCTGTTCTGCTTCCTTTACGGTCAGAGGGGAAGCGGTTGCGGGGGTGCTGCGGTTGCTGGTGTCGTTGTTCATAGGCTCTCCTTTCCATGAGAAAAGCCCCATGCGGTCATACATGGGGCGGTGGTTTTGAGGTTGAAGTGGCGAAGTGGCGAAGTGGCAAGGTATCTGGGTTTTGCCACTTGGATTTTGCCAGTTCACTTTTTTAGGGCGTGATACCATGCTGCGCCGATACGCTTTGAGGTAATGCGCCCGTCAAGGTTTTTCTTTGCCGCCCGGACAGTACGGGCAGAAATCCCCGCGTCGGCTGCGGCTTTCTCTATGTCCTCGCTGGCAAGCTCTTTTCCGTCTGCCAGTAGGTCAAGTATCAGCTTTTCAGCCTGTTCGGTTTTGGTGGCGTTGTTGCCGCCCGCGCCGGATAGCAGTTCGTCGGCGGTTATATCATATTCGCCTATCCACTCAAAGCCTGTTTCCGGGTCAAGGCAAAAGGCAACGGGCTTTCCCTCCGGCGCAAGGGAAGATTTGTCGTGAATGATAACGCGCACATTCGG
>NZ_QUFG01000015.1:54640-64412 GCF_003478405.1 Faecalibacterium sp. AF28-13AC
AGGTCAAGTATCAGCTTTTCAGCCTGTTCGGTTTTGGTGGCGTTGTTGCCGCCCGCGCCGGATAGCAGTTCGTCGGCGGTTATATCATATTCGCCTATCCACTCAAAGCCTGTTTCCGGGTCAAGGCAAAAGGCAACGGGCTTTCCCTCCGGCGCAAGGGAAGATTTGTCGTGAATGATAACGCGCACATTCGGTTCTCGCTTCACGCGCCCGATCAGCAGGACGCTCCTTGCTGCGGCGCGGAAGTCGATAGAACCTAATCCCCGGTACGCGCTCTGCCCTCCGGCTGCTTTGTTCAAATGTCCGATAAGGATAACGGCGCACCCGGTACGCTCGGCAACTTCGGCAAGGCGGCGGAACATGGGGCGCACTTCGTTTGCCCGGTTCATGTCGGTTTTTTCGCCCATGTACGCCTGTATGGGGTCAAGGATAATCAGACGCGCCCCGTTCTGTACGATTGCTTTCTCTATGCGCTCGTCAGATAGGGTAAGCTCTCGCTTGGCTTCATCAATCACAAGCACCCGGTCAAGGTCGGCTTTGGCTTCCATCAAGCGTGGCTTGACGGTATCGCCCAAACCGTCCTCGGCGGTCTGGTAAATCACTTGAAAGGGCTGCATGGGCTTCATGCCCGGCAGCGTTCCCCCGGTGGTGCAGGCGGCGGCAAGGCGTAGGGCAAAGGTGGTCTTGCCCTCGCCGGGATTGCCTTGCACAATGGTTACTTTCCCAAAGGGGATATACGGCTCCCATAGCCATTCAACGGTCTGTGTATCAACCTCGCTCATGCGGATAATCTCAACCGTTTCTTCCTGCGGCGGCTCTTTCAATCCATAGACCGCTTCACGCAAATACTTCCCGTCTGTGATTTCTCCCCGGCGCGTCTGTACCTCGTTCCAATCTTTGAAAAGAGGGATAAGGCGGTGGACGGTATATCCCTCCGGCATGAGCTTCACAAGGCGGCTGCAAGCGTCGTTTCCGGCTTCGTCGCTGTCAAGGCAGAGGTAGACGGTGGTAATGTTCGGACGGTCAGAGAGGAAACGCAAAAGGGCTTTTTCCCCCACGCCGCCCAGTGCCAGATAGCTTTGCTTCTGCCAGTCCTTTTTGAACAGACAGAGGAAAGATAACAGGTCTATCGGGGCTTCAAAGACAAACAATCTTTCGCCCTCGCCCCGGTAGCAGAAGTTAAAGGCTTTGTCGCTGCCTTTCACATCAAGCCGGAAGTTCCCGGCTGTGCCGCGCTGGTGGGCGTAGCGTGGTACTCCGTCCTCGTCCCGTCCTACGAATACGGCGTTATGGTGGGCGGCTTCCTCGTAAATATCCCCGCTGGCAAAGAAAAAGCCCGTCACATCTTCATCAATGCGGCGGGCAGCTGTGAGGTAGTTCCTCGCTGTTCGGTTGTCGGTGCTGCGGGGCGGCAGTCGGAAGTCAGAAAAGGACGCGGGGCTTGGTCTGTCCGGCGGCGGTGTAGCTCCCTTTTCTCCTGCGAGAAGTTCAACGGCTTCGGTGAAGCTCTTGCCGAAAAACTCCATGACAAAATCAATGGGTGCGCCGCCCTTGCTCTGGCTGTGCCTGTACCATTTGTTTCCCCGGACGGTCAGGCTGTCGTGCCGCTTCCAGCGGTATTCATTCCCGGCGCGGGTAAGCTGCTCGCCCTGTGATTGCAGGAAAGAAACAAGGTCGGCTTGGTTGGCGCGGTCTATCTGTTCTTGGGTGTAATACATGGTTGATACCTCGCTTTCTGTGGTTGAATTGTTCATAGGTTTTGAGTATAATGAAATCGACAAATCCGGAATTTGTGAGGGTAATTATGATAAATTTTTTGAATGATATAAGGAATGCAGAAAATCCAATATCCAATAATAGAAAACTTATAAATACCATAGCGATATTGTTTCTCGGAATAGCTTTGGGAACTTTCTCAAAATATCTGGATTTTCGTCAAACTGAACTTCCAGGTGTGCTTATGGCAATAAATGGAGTCTTAGATATTGGTAATTTTCTTGGGCGTTTTGCAATCTGGATATTGATTGCACTGTGTATTTCTATTTATAGCAATTCTGCAATAAGAGCAAGCATCAATGTTTTTGTATTCTTTGTTGGTATGGTTGCAAGCTACTATTTGTATTCAAACTATATTGCAGGATTTTTCCCAAGAAGTTATGCGATGATTTGGTTTGGATTTACAGCTGTTTCTCCATTATTGGCTTTTGTCTGTTGGTATGCAAAGGGGAAAAGCAAACTGGCATTTATACTATCAGCACTGATTTTGGCAGTATTGTTCAATATGTGCTTTGTATATGGATGCTGGTATTTTAATGCAAAATCTGTTTTGGAAGTGATAGTCTTTATTATTGGACTTATTGTTTTGAGGAGAGACACATTGAGGAGTTCTGCTCTAATGGGAACGATTAGTATAGTTCTTGCAGTTTTACTTGATATGGTTATTCCATTTCATTTTGGATAAACAACTTCCAGTTTATCAGAAAGCATTTAGGGCGGACAAGCAAAATGGCTTGCCCGTCCTTTTCTTTATCGCTCCTGTTCGTGCCGCTTGGTGCGGCTCTGCGTCTGCTCCGGCTGGTCGGCGCGGAGTGCAATATCCACGCACCTGCGGATTTTTTGAAGCTCGGCAACCTCGGCGCGGGTCTCTTTCAGCGTGTCATATTCCGCTTCCCGCTGTGCTTTGAGGGCAGTATATTCTTTCTCCCACGCGGAGATCGGCAGGGTTTTCACGCCCTCCGGCAAATGGGCATGGAGATAGCGGTTTGCCGCGTCCCATAGGGTAAGCTCGGCGCGGCGGGCTTCCGCAAACTTCTCCTGTTTTCCTTTCCAGCGGATTTGCCGGTACTCGTCCTGTATGGGCTTGTAGGTCTGATAATTTCTGCCGTACTCCATGAGTTTTTGCAGATTCTTCATGCGTTCCTCGGCGGTTTTCATTCCCTCCCGGATTGAATAGGCTTTATCGCTGACAGAGGAAAGAGAGGCGTCCAGCTCGTCAAGGGTCGAGATACTATGCTCGGAGAGATAGTTGACCGCCGCCGCTATGGTTTTCAGTTCATCGGCTGTGTGCTGTTGTTGCCAACGCTGCGAATACTTCCGGCTCTTTTCTCTCTGAACGCTCAAATACTTCATCAACAGATTTGCAAGGTTGGGAGATTGCGGCGGCTGTTCTGGGGCGGTTTCCCGCGCTTTGAACAGGTCGGCAATCCACTCTTTGAGCTTCCCAATCTGCGCCCGGATTTCCCGGATAAGGCGGTTTGCCTTTTGGATATTTCGGTTCAGTTCGCCTTTCTCGGTGACGATACCTTTCTTCTCCATCTGGCAAGCAGCCACGCCCATGTGGACGGTGGGTATCTCGTCTATGCCGCGCTCGGCGTTGCTGCGGTGGTCGATACGCTCCGGGCTTCCGTTCTTCTCCAAAAAGTCGTTGGTAAAGTCAGCCCATGCCTTGCGCCACAAGAGGGTGTTGTCCTTGTTGTTCCAGCCTGTAAGGTCAACTTTGTGAGTTTTGTATCTGCCACTTGGCAAGCGGATACGCTCGCCGTTTTCGTCAAGGTCATATTCCTTTTTGGACTTCGCCGCCCACGCGCCGCGCTCGTCAAGGGGGCGCATGGTAAGCATAATATGACAATGGGGGTTGCCGCTGTTGGTGTCGTGGATAACAAAATCCACACACATTCCCTTAGAAACAAATTGAGAGGAACAGTATTCCCGGACAAGCCGGATCTGTTCCTCTCTGGATAATTCTATGGGGAGTGCCGCGTCAATCTCTCTGGCAAGCTGGGCGTTCCCGGCTTTCTCGTAAAGCTCCACGCTGTTCCACAAGGTTGAACGGTCAGAGAAAGAGGGCGGGGCATGGGACGGCAGCATGATTTCGGTATGGACAACGCCGCCTTTGCGAGTGTAGTCATGGGTCATTCCGTCCCATTCGTTTGTCAGCTTTTCGCCGCTTCGGTAGGCGGCTGCGGCAACGGCTGATTTGCCTTTTCCTCGGCTCACAATGCCGATGTTCCAATGGTAAATGGCTATGGGTATCACCTCCCGGATAGGATAATAAAACCCTCAAAAATGGTACAGACGCCAACGGCGGGTGTACTGTTTTTGTGGGTGTGCAGGGATAGCCGCGAAGCGGCGCAAGGGGTGCAGCCCCTTGTTGCGGCAAAGCCGCCATATCGGAGCGCGGGGAACTCTCCCTGTGCGGAGATAAGCCCTCGGCAGAGCGCACACGCCCGCAAGGGTGTATAAGTGCGCCCTTAGTTCCTAAGGGATTTTCAGCTTGTCGTTTCCTCGGCTCGTTTTCTCAAAAACTCCCGCGCTGGTTCACTCGTCAAAGCAAGTCGGAAAAAGGTCTGCGCATCCTCGTCCGGCATGGCAATAAGCTCCGGCACAAGGCTTTCCATGAAGCCGCCGCGCTTGCAAAGCCTGTGGTTTCTCGCCTTGCGTTCCTCGACGGATAGCTTCTGCTTGATGATTTTCTCCCGGTTCTCAAGCTGCCGGATTTTCTTCTTTCCGCCCTCAATCTCGGCTTGCAGTTCCTCACGGGTTTTCTCTCTCGGTTTTGTCATGGCTGGTCGCTCCTTTCTGCCCATAGGCATAGAAAAAGGACAGTCGATTTTCTCGGCTGCCCTTGCAATATGAGGATAAGATTATTCAGTTTGCTGCGGGGTCTTGTTCTGATACTTCTTCACCAGAAGTTTGGTTATTGGGGAGTGGGTCATACCCGTCTGAGTTTCCGTCAAAGTCTGTGTTATGATAGTGTTCATATAACCAGTATTTTCCCTCAAACTCAACGACAATGTTATCGCCGTACTGATAAACCGCAGCCCCTACAATATCATCATTTGCTTGGAAATTTTCTTTTGGTTCTTCCGAAGAACTAACTGTGTTTTCGATTTTTCCTAACAAATTGAAAGAACTTTTTTCATCTGCGAAGTTGGGTTGAGAGTCAACGATTTGATAAAGCGTATCATTTACATAGACCATAGGAGCAATATCTCCAGAAATGGGAACCAATGCCTTTAGCAAATCTTCTCCTGCTACACCTAATTGTGCTTCATCGCTTGCAAAAGGAATACGCAGCAGGTATTGTTGGTCTACTTCGTAAAGATATATATAAATGCCTGAGCCAACATCTTGTGTGTCACCTAAAAGAGAGAGAACATCTTCTCTTGTCATGGTCGGTGTTAGTTCTTTAATTTGCTCAGATGTTACCTGCGTCGGTGTATCGAGCGGTTTTTTGTTTTCTGGTATTAGACTAAGGATTTCTTCAGTCAACGGGTTACTTTCTCCTGCGTCAATCGTTTTTGCAGCTTCTTTTATTTCTTTATGAGAATAGTCGCTCAAATCTTCAACAGCAATGCCGAGAGAATTGAGATAATCAACCGCTGCATTATATTGAATTATATCAACGGCAAATGCGGTCAATGGTATCATCAAGCACAAGCAAGCTGCAATAGCCCCCCACTTTACCCAAATGGGCTTTTGGGCTTTCTTCTTGTAGTTGAGAGCTTCATCGACATATTTTGTGTCAAGCTCGCTCATAGCGTCGGAAAACTTCTTTGCATTCATACGAATACCTCTCTTTCAATCAAATATTGCTTCATCTTCTCGCGGATACGGGTCAGCCGGACAGAAATGTTTTTTTCTGAAAGCCCCATAAACTCGGCTATGTCCTTATAGCTGTCGGAAAACCAATAGCGGCGCATGAAAATAACGCGGTTTTCGGTAGTCAGCGTGTCTAAAAATGCTTCAATGATACGGGCTAACTCTTTGGCTTCGATTTCTGCTTCTACTGTATTCGGGGCTGCTATACAGGCTTCAATTTCTTCCAAAGCAATCGTGTAATGGCTGCTCCGTTTGGCTGCTTCCTTTCTCCAATAGATTTTGAGTGAAATGTTCCGAACGATTTTAACAAGATAAGATAGCAGTGGGTTAGGTCGTGCCGGGGGAATGGCGTTCCATGCGCCTAAATAAGCGTCGTTTACACATTCCTCCGCGTCTTGTCTGCTGCCTACAATATGGTAGGAAAGATTGTGGCAGACCTTTCCGTATTTTATATCCAGCTCTCGTATGCCTTGTTCTGAACGTCCAAAAAACATTTCTATGATTTTTTCGTCGTCTATCATCTCACCGCCTCCTTTCGGGCTTCACCTATGTACTACGGTTTCAGCGGCAAATACTACATCTAATCCGAAACTTTTTCAAAAAAATTATAGCACATCTTTTTGAATAGGGTGTGTCAAGTTGCCGGAATGTTTCTTTGCCGCTTTGCTGGCGGCGTTCCTCCGTTCCTCACTGTATGGGGCGGTCAGACGGAAAGAGAAACGCCCCTTTGCAATATCAAACTCCATGCAGCCCGTTTCGGGGTCTGCGTCGGTCTGGCGGCACTGGTCGGGGTGCTGTCCGGAGTAGGCGGCAAGCCGCTTCTTTAAGTCGGTGTTGTGTGTGCGGATATGGATAAGGGGGTCTTTCTCGTCAAACCATATATCGGTGGTCTTTTCCTGCTTCGTAAGCCCTGTTCTCATAAACTCTCCTTTCTGCGCCCCTGTTACGCAATAGGGGCATTTTTCGGGTGTTTTTCCCGGCTCTTGACTTGGGGAAAATGAGGATTTTCAAATAGAAACCGCCCGGACGGGGAATGGTTCGTCGGGGCGGCTGTTATCGCAGGATTTCTGTTTTTTCCGGCTCTTGACCGTCAAACATAGATTAGCTCATGCTATGTGTTCTCCTTTCTGTTCGGCGGCAAGGGGCAGTTGCTCGGCTTGCTCCTGCTCCTGCTGCTCTTTCCATTGCCTGCGTTTCTTTTCCATATAGCGTCGATTGTACTCTGCTTTTTTCGCTCGGCGGCGTTCCTGTTCCGCTAACGCGGCCTTTTCTTCCTCGGTCAGTTCCACTTCCTTGTGAGGGATGTCCACCTTACCAACAAAATTAAAGAAAATTTCAATTTCCTGTATTCTGCTTGCTCCTTTGCCCTGGGCTTGGTGGACGAGGATTTTTTCTACAAACTCATTTATCATGGCAGGGGTCAACTCGGAAAAGTCTGTATATTTTCTGACAAGGGAAAGAAACTTTTCGGCGTTGATGGTTTCCCTGCTTATGCGTTCAAGTTCCTGTTGGTCTTGGGAAACGATTTCTGTCAAATCGCTTAGCTCGGCCTCGAAATCTCTGAGCATTTGTTCAAAAAGGGTATCGGAAAGTCGGCCACTTACATTGTCCTCATAGAGCTTTCGGATTAGGCGGGTCAGTTCATCGGTACGCTTCTCGTTGCGCTGCTTCCGCTGGCGAATGGATCTTGCAGCTTTTTCCTGCCTGTCCTCGGAAGCGGAGCAGACCTGTGCCATAAACTCAGCTTCATTGTTCAACGCATAGTCACAAACGCCCTTGATGGCTTCCAACAAAAGCTCGTTTACAACAGCAGTACGAATAAGGTGCGTCGTGCAGTATTTATCATAATGCTGGTTGCCCAAATCATAACGGGAACAGTTGTACTCGTCACGATCCGGACGCTTTTTCCCGTTGGGTCTGCCCGCCCAGTCACGCGCGTTTCCGGCCTTGCCCCTGTGGTTATACATCTTTGCACCGCAATCCGCGCAAAACATCAAGCCGGTTAGTGGATTGGCCTTTCCTATGCTGTCTGTCCGGCGAATGGTTTTCCGTAGAGTTTGTACGCGTTCCCATGTTTCCTTGTCGATGATAGCTTCTTGTGTGTTCTCAAAAATGACTAAATCCTCTTTGGGGGTCATTTTGACGCGCTTATCTTTATAGCTCTCCTTATAAGTCCGAAAGTTTACCGTATGCCCCATATATTCCTGCTTGGAGAGTATGTCGGCAACTGTACCGCCGCGCCATGTGTAGGGGTCTGCGGCATTGTAGTTTGATTGATGGTTTCCCATACCGCGCTGTGCAAGATAGTAAGAGGGGCGCTCAACCTTTTCCGTTGCCAATATGCGGGCAATTTCATACGGGCCTTTTCCCTCAATGGCCATGCGATAAATCCGGCGTACTACTTCGGCAGCTTCCTCGTCGATAATCCAATGGTCTTTGTCGTTGGGGTCTTTCTTGTAACCGTAGATACAGTGGTTGCTTGTGTGCTTGCCGGACATACCTCTTGCCCGTAAAACAGAGGTTATCTTACGGCTGCAATCACGAATATACCATTCGTTCATAATGTTCAAAAAGGGTGCAAACTCGCTGCTTTCCCGTTTGTCGCTATCTACTCCGTTGGTAATGGCAACAAACCGCACACCTTTCTCTCTGAACATCACTTCGGTGTAAAAGCCCACCTGTAAATAATCTCTACCGACGCGGCTCAAATCTTTAACAAGGACAGCAGCGATTTCGCCTTTTCCAATGCCCTCAATCATGCGCTTCCAACTTGGGCGGTCAAAACTTCCACCAGACCAACCATCATCTGTGAAGTGGACGCAATTCGTAAAACCGTTGGCTTTCGCATAGTCCTCCAGCATTTTCTTTTGATTGATAATGCTGTTACTATCACCTGTGAGGTCATCGTCACGGCTCAATCTCTCATAAAGGGCGGTGATTTTACCGTTGCCTAATTTCTTGGGTTTCATGGGAACGCTCCTTTCTATGGGTGATTTCTTATCCCCCTTTCACAGCATATATCTTCGGTAAAGTGCTTCGGCGGCGAGGTCTGCCCCTCTTTCAGTTCAGCACCGGCAACGCTGCACTGACTCTGCTCCTGCACATCCGGCAGAGCAGCAGGCTCTTTCTTTTTGTCCAGCAGATCGTCCAGCATTTTGCGCTCAATGCCTTTCCAGCCCTCGTCCAAAACCACCTTGCCTTTTGCGGTAAATTCTTCCCCGGCGCAGATGGTGGTCAGGACGGTTTCTGCACAGCGGTGAGGTTCTCCCATGGCGCAGAGCAGACGTGTCGCAATCAGCCGCAGGACGCTCAGTTCCCCGGCGGGCAAAGCTGAAAAGTCGGCCTGTACCATGCTTGCAGTAGGCAGCAGCGCATGGTGGTCGCTGACCTTGCTGTTGTTGATTACCTGTTCTGCATGGACGGGTACAGCTTCCCCCACGGAAAAGGCTCCCGCAACAGCCGACACCAGCCCCGGCAGGGATGCTGCCATGTCTTCCGTCAGAAAGCGGCTGTCTGTTCGGGGATAAGTGATGAGTTTCTTTTCGTAAAGGCTCTGCGCATAGTTCAAGGTCTGCTGTGCAGTAAACCCCAGCAAACGGTTGGCATCCCGCTGGAGCGTCGTCAGATCATAGAGCTGCGGCGGCTTTTCGTTTTTTTCTTTGCGTTCTACTTTTTGCACCACCGTGCTGACCTCCTTTCGGCAGTTGGCAAGCAGAGTTTCCGCATCCTCTTTCTGCGAGAATCGCTTGCTGGACGCTGTGCCGTCGCCCTCAAATGCCAGCGAAACCGTGTAAAACTTCTCCGGGGTGAATGCAGCAATAGCTGCTTCTCGCTGCACGGCCATCGCCAGTGTAGGGGTCATAACACGCCCAACCGCCAAAGACCGACCATACAGGCATGAAAAGAGCCGGGAACAGTTGATGCCGACCATCCAATCGGCACGTTCCCGGCAGAGTGCAGCCTGATACAGTGCATCATATTCTGTTGACGGTTTCAGATTTGCAAAGCCCTCCCGGATGGCATTGTCCTCCATGCTGGACAGCCACAGCCGGGAAACAGGCTTTTTACACCCAGCCTGTTCGTAAACCAGCCGGAAAATCAGTTCGCCTTCACGCCCTGCGTCTGTAGGATAGTTCTCGGAGGTGACTTTTCTGACTTTGTTACTCGATGG
>NZ_QUFG01000016.1:0-60875 GCF_003478405.1 Faecalibacterium sp. AF28-13AC
TTCAAGGTCCTGTGCGCCTCAGCCGACCGGCTGACGACTTGATTATTTTATCACAGAAGCGATTTTTTGTCAAGCACTTTTTTCGAAGCGTTTCGAACATTTTGAACTTGGACTGCTTCCGATTTCTCAGAACTGACTGGAATCTTTCAGCGTCTATTGGTTCTTTTCTCTCGCTTCTCAGCTGAGGCTTCAGAAGTCATTCTTTTGTCTCAGCGCTTGGCGCTCAAGTATAATACCATACACCCGCCCGTTTGGCAACCCCTTTTTTCAACTTTTTTGCCCTTTTTTCTCGGTTCGGCTTTTTTACCAGTTTTTCGCGTGGAACTCGCATCTCCTTTGACACGATGGATACAACAGTTTATTTTTCTGCTTTCTCTCCCTATATAATGTAATAATACAGAGTCTGCGTATAGATACAGGCGGATATTACGGCCCGGAATGCAGATACTTTTCTTGTGCGATTTGTCAAGCCCTCCGGTCTCAAATTTTGCTCCGAAAATCTTCCCGGATTTTTGGCGAAAGCGACGAAGCACAAAATGTAGTGGTTTTCCCATTGACATATCACTAAATAGTGATATCATAGAATCACATTCCGATGAACGCATTTCAGAAGATCTGCGGGCGGCTCCTGTTCCGGGAGACGCCCGTTTGAACTGCGGCAGAAAACCACAACGCGACAGAAAGATGGAGGAACGCCATGAAGATCATCAAGCGCAACGGGTCCGAGGTCCCGTTCGATATCACCAAGATCATCACCGCTGTTACCAAGGCCAGTGATTCCGTGGGCGGCAAGAGCCGCCTGACCCGCGAGCAGATCAACCAGATCGCCGACGACGTCACGGAGCAGTGCCAGGCGCTCAACCGCGCCGTCAGCGTGGAAGAGATCCAGGATATGGTCGAGAACAAGCTGATGGACATGAAGGCGCACGACATCGCCCGCCATTATATCACCTACCGCTATATCCAGAGCCTGAAGCGCCAGACCAACACCACCGATGAGCGCATCCTGAGCCTGATCGAGTGCCAGAACGAGGAAGTCAAGCAGGAGAACGCCAACAAGAACCCCACCGTCAACAGTGTGCAGCGCGACTACATGGCCGGTGAAATCTCCAAAGACCTGACCGCCCGCCTGCTGCTGGACCCGGAGATCGTCAAGGCGCATCAGGAGGGCCTGATTCACTTCCACGATTCCGACTACTTCGCACAGCACATGCACAACTGCGACCTGGTCAACCTGGAAGATATGCTCCAGAACGGCACTGTCATCTCCGGCACCTATATCGAGAAGCCCCACAGCTTCTCCACCGCCTGCAACATCGCGACCCAGATCATCGCGCAGGTCGCCTCCAACCAGTACGGCGGCCAGAGCATCAGCCTGACCCATCTGGCTCCCTTTGTGGACGTCTCCCGCCGAAAGATCGCCAACGAGGTCGAGGTCGAGATGGAGGGTCTGGATGTCTCCGCTGAGCGGAAGAAGGAGATCGTCGAGCGCCGCCTGCGCAATGAGATCAACCGCGGTGTCCAGACCATCCAGTATCAGGTCGTCACCCTGATGACCACCAACGGTCAGGCCCCCTTCATCACCGTCTTCATGTATCTGGGCGAAGCCCGCAACGCACAGGAGAAGGCCGATCTTGCCATCATCATCGAGGAGACCATCCGCCAGCGCTATCAGGGCGTCAAGAACGAGGCCGGCGTCTGGATCACCCCCGCCTTCCCCAAGCTCATCTATGTGCTGGAAGAGGACAACATCCGCCCCGGCACTCCCTATTACTATCTGACGGAGCTGGCCGCCAAGTGCACCGCCAAGCGGATGGTGCCCGACTATATCTCCGAGAAGAAGATGCTGGAGCTGAAGGTGGACAAAAACGGCGAAGGCCACTGCTACACCTGCATGGGCTGCCGCAGCTTCCTGACCCCTTATGTGGACCCGGAGACCGGAAAACCCAAATACTATGGCCGCTTCAATCAGGGCGTCGTCACCATCAACCTGGTGGACGTGGCCCTGTCCTCCGGCGGAAACTTTGACAAGTTCTGGAAGATCTTTGATGAGCGTCTCGACCTGTGCCACCGCGCCCTGCAGGCACGGCATAAGCGTCTGCTGGGCACCCCCAGCGACGCTGCCCCCATCCTGTGGCAGTACGGCGCACTGGCCCGCCTGAAGAAAGGCGAGAAGATCGACAAACTGCTCTTCGGCGGCTACTCGACCATCAGCCTGGGGTATGCCGGCCTGTATGAGTGCGTCAAGTATATGACCGGCCGCAGCCACACCGATGCCGGTGCAAAGCCCTTTGCCCTGAGTGTGATGCAGCACATGAACGACAAGTGCAATGAGTGGAAGAAGGCCGAGAACATGGACTACTCCCTCTACGGCACCCCGCTGGAATCCACCACCTACAAGTTCGCCAAGTGCCTGCAAAAGCGGTTCGGCATCGTGCCCGGCATTACGGACAAGAACTATATCACCAACAGCTACCACGTCCATGTCTCCGAGACGATCGACGCCTTCACCAAGCTGAAGTTCGAGAGCGAGTTCCAGAAGCTTTCGCCGGGCGGTGCCATCAGCTATGTGGAAGTGCCCAACATGCAGGACAATCTGGAAGCCGTCATGAGTGTGCTTCAGTTCATCTACGACAACATCATGTATGCGGAGTTGAACACCAAGTCCGATTACTGCCAGTGCTGCGGCTACGACGGCGAGATCCGGATCGTAGAGGACGACGGCAAGCTGGTCTGGGAGTGCCCCAAGTGCGGCAACCGCGACCAGAACAAACTGAACGTCGCCCGCCGCACCTGCGGCTACATCGGCACCCAGTTCTGGAACCAGGGCCGCACCCAGGAGATCAAGGACCGGGTCCTGCACCTGTAATCCTCTCAGGCGCTTTGCGCCAGCTCCCCCAATAGGGGGGCAACCGACAAAAAGCATCATCAAATGGAAAAGCAAAGCAGCGCGCTCTGCTTTCAGGTTTCATCCGTCATGAACTACGCTACCATCAAATATTACGATATCGCCAACGGCCCCGGTGTGCGCACCAGCGTCTTCGTTTCCGGGTGCCGCCATCACTGCCCCGGCTGCTTCAATGCGGTAGCCTGGGATTTCGGCTACGGCAAGCCCTTCGACAAGGCCGTCCGCAACGAGATCTTCGCCTCCTGCCAGCCGGACTACATCGCCGGGCTGAGCCTGCTGGGCGGCGAACCCATGGAGCCGGAGAACCAGCGGGAGCTTCTGCCCTTTGTGCGGAACTTCAAGGCCCTCTACCCCCATAAAACAGTCTGGTGCTACTCCGGCTACACCTGGGAGCAGCTGACCGGCACAGAGCCCTGCGCCGCCCGCTGTGAAGTCACCGATGAACTGCTGACCCTGCTGGACGTCCTCGTGGACGGCCGGTTCGTGGAGGCTCAGCATGACATCACCCTGCGCTTCCGCGGCAGCTCCAACCAGCGGCTGCTGGATGTGCCCCGGTCTCTTGCCGCCGGGCAGCCCATGTGGTGGGAGGACGAACAGGTCTTTGCGACCCACACGATGTGATCTTACAAAAAAGCAGACATGCCGCCGTTTCCGGTGCTGCATGTCTGCTTTTTCTATGCCTGTTTCAGGACCTTTTCAAACTCTGCTTCCAGTGCTTCGTTCACCGCGCGGACGGCGGCCGGGTCGGGCTTGATCGCCTGTCGGTCGTAGGTGAACAAGCCGTTCACCTCGTCCTCCACATCGCTGACCTGGGTGTACACCAGTGCCGACAGCCCGTTCCGGAGCTGCGGGAGCACCGTTTCCAATTGCAGTTTCCGGTAGCGCCCGGTCAGCTCGGCGCGGCTCTTTGCCGTGCCGTAGCCGTAGGTCCTGCGGGGCGGCTCGTGGCCGGGCATCGGCCAGGCGATGCCGCCGTATTCGCTGAGGGCAACGGTGCGGCGGCCGGGCCGGAGATGGAGCGGATAGAAATAGTTGTGGCGGGAGTCCACATCGCCGCCGCCCTGGTCATACCACCCGCTGGCCTCGTCCACCAGACGGTCGGGGTCGAGGGCGCGGAGCGTTTCGACCGCCTGCGCGGCATCGAACTGCCCCCATCCCTCGTTGAAGGGTACCCAGCAGCCGATGCAGGGATGCCCCCGCAGAACCTCCACCGTTGCTTCCAGCTCCCGGCCGTATTCTTCCCGGCTGGCCTCGCTGCGGCGGCTCAGCAGACCCCGGAGGGCCGCTGTGTCGGGCAGTTTCCGCAGCAGCGGCTGCAGCACGTTGGTCAGGTAGGTCACGAACCACAGCCGGTACGGCTCGCCGCCGTTCACCATGTCCTGCCAGACGATGAGGCCCAGCTTGTCGCAGTGGTAATACCACCGCTGCGGCTCGATCTTCGCGTGTTTGCGCAGCAGATTAAAGCCCAGTTCCTTGATGGTCTGCAATTCGTGCACCACTGCCGCGTCGGATGGCGGGGTATACAGGCCCTCCGGCCAGTAGCCCTGGTCGAGCAGACCGTTCAGCAGGAGGGGCCGGTCGTTCAGGCAGAAGCGCAGCACACCCCTTGCATCGGGCGCACAGCTCCACTTCCGCAGGGCGAAATAGCTGTGTACCGTGTCGAAGTTCTCTTCCTCCCCCTGGGTCGTACCGACGGTCAGGTCGTAGAGGAAGGGGCTGTCCGGGCTCCACGGGAAGAAATGCTCTTCCGGGATGTTCAGCGTCACCGCGCCGTCCCGGTCGGCCTCGTCGCTGCCCCAGTCCTCTGCGATGGTCACGCCGCCGGCCCGCACCACCGCCCAAAGGTTCACCGCCCCACCGGGCTTTGCCGTGCGGGCCCGGACGGTCACGGTCCGGGCGTCGTAGTCCGGGGTGACGGTCAGCGTCTCGATGTAGTTGTCCGGCACCCGCTCCAGCCAGACAGTCTGCCAGATGCCGCTCTGGGCCGGGTAGAACATCCCGCCGGGCCGGAGCGTCTGTTTGCCCCGCGCCTGCACCCCGGCCCCGGTGGGGTCCTGCACAGCCACCCACAGGCGGTTGTGGTCGGCGTTCAGGGCCTCGGTGATGTCGAACGTAAAGGGCCAGTAGCCACCCCGGTGGCCGCCCACCAGATGCCCGTTGACCTGCACGGCGCAGGCGTAGTCCACGGCACCGAAGTGGAGCAGCACCCGGCCCCCGGAACCGGCAGGCGGGGCAAAGCTGCGGTAGTAGTGGAGCCACTCGCCGGGCTGAAGGGTCCGCCCCACGCCGGAAGCCCGCGTCTCCGGGGAATAGGGCACAAGGATGTCGCCCTCCCACTGCCGGGGCAGCTGCGCCGACTTCGTGATGGCGAACTGCCACAGACCGTTCAGGGATTCGAAACTGTCCCGCCGCAGGGCAGGGCGCGGGTATTCCGGCAGAGGATGCTGCGTCTTGGTCATCGTGGTCACCGCTTTCTGGCGTTTTGGCCTGTTCTGCCCCCATTCTAGCACAGAAAAACAGACTTGTATAGCGGCTTGCCGTATATCCTGCCGCTGCAGCGCATACAATGCTTCCAGAACCAAACAAGGGTGGGAGGCATGGGCATGTTTGTGGTAACGCTGAACAAGGCAAGTCTGAAGAAGGTCGGCATCGGGGCCATGTGCTGTGCGCTGGTGGCGTTCAGTGCGCTGCTGGGGCGGTACATCAGCACCCGCACGGTGGCGGTCTCGGCCAGTGGAAACAAGATCGAGAGCGCACAGGACATCCAGACCTGGTTCACCGGCTACGGCCTGGATGTGGACGGCGCATCCATCACGGCGGATAAGGTCAAGATCCCCCGCAAGTGGGACGACAGCTTCTCCGCCTTCAATGGGGTGGTGCAGCAGAGCGGGCTGGACCTGACCCGCTACAAGGGGAAGACCGTCGAAAAATGGACGGCGCTCATCCCCGCCGCCAGCAAGGGCGACCTGAGCCAGTACGGTGTACTGCTGGTCTACCGGAAAAAGGCCATCGGGGCCTACCTGCTCGAAAAGCCCTCCGGCACCGTGACCGGCCTCAAGGACGCCCAGAGCGCCGCCCTGGCCGAAGAGCAGCAGGCCGAGCAGGTCTCCGGTGAGGATTACAGCGGCGACTGGGGCGAACGACACGACGAAGAGCTGGGAGCTTCCGACCAGGCCCAGCAGACTTCCGGCGAGGACTTCAGCGGCGACTGGGGCGAACGACACGACGAGGAGCTGGGGGCTTCCGGGCAGGCACAGCAGACTTCCGGCGAGGACTACACCTACACCGACCTTCCGCTGGATGCCGAGGGGTATCCCGTCGAATAACCTGCGTTGAAAATTTTCCACCAAAAATTCTGTGGAACTATACCAAAAAAGTTGCATGAAAATCAGCGAAATGGGATAATGAAAAAACCACGAATGAGGTTTATAATATAGGTAGTGTATCCCGCAGCAGGATTGGGCTGCCTCCGGCGCGGCCGATGGCCCCGGAGCATGATGAAGGGGATACCCAGTAAGGAGAAATGATCATGAAGGAATTTCAGTACACTGTAAAGGATGCCTGCGGCATCCACGCACGTCCCGCCGGCCTGCTGGTCAAGGTCGTCAAGGGCTTTTCCAGCACCGCCACCCTCGAAAAGAACGGCAAGACCTGCGACCTGCGCAAGCTGATGGCTCTGATGGGCATGGGCGTCAAGCAGGGCGAGACCGTCACCGTCAAGGTCGAGGGCGAGGACGAGGAGGCTGCAGCCGCAGCCATCCAGCAGTTCCTGACCGAGAACGTCTGAGGACAAGCGAGCCAAAGCCCTTGCGGGACCTTCCTGCGGGGGCTTTTTCGCACATCTGAAATGAGAAGGAGATATGAACGATGCAGGTAGGCACCGGTAAAAGCATCCTGAACGGGATCGCCATTGGCAAACTGAAGCTTTACAAAAAAAAGGACGCCGTCATCTCGGCCGCCGACGTCACCGACACCGCCGCTGAGGAAGCCCGCTTCGAAGACGCCCGCGCCAAGGCCATCGACCAGCAGACCGCCCTTTACGAAAAGGCGCTGGACGAGGCCGGTGAGGACATCGCCGAGGTGTTCAACATCCATGCCATGATGCTGGACGACGACGACTTCGTGGACGCCATCAAGGAGATCATCAACGGCCAGCACAAGTGTGCCGAGTACGCCGTCAAGACCGCTGGAGACAACCAGGCCGCCGTCTTCGCCGCCATGGACGACCCGTATCTGCAGGCCCGCAGCGCCGACGTCATCGACATCGCGCAGGCCATGCTGGATATCTTGCAGGGCGTGGACAACGCCACGCTGCAGGGCACAGAGCCCAGCATCCTCGTGGCCGAGGATCTGGCCCCCTCCGAGACGGTCCGGATGGACAAGAGCCTGCTGCTGGGCTTCATCACCCGCGAGGGCAGCTCCAACAGCCACACCGCCATTCTGGCCCGCAGCATGAACATCCCCGCCCTGATCCAGTGCAAGGAGATCCAGGACGACTGGGACGGCAAGATGGCCGTGGTGGACGGCTACAACGCCTGCGTGTATGTAGACCCCACCCCCGATCTGCTGGAGAGCCTGACCAAGCGTCAGCAGGAAGACCAGAAGAAGCTCGCCCTCCTCTCCGAGCTCAAGGGCAAGCCCAACACCACGCTGGACGGCAAGACCATCAACGTCTTCGCCAACATCGGCGGCATCAGCGATGTGGGTGCCGTGCAGCAGAACGACGCCGGCGGCGTGGGCCTGTTCCGCACCGAATTCGTCTACCTGAACTGCAAGGACTTCCCCACCGAGGACTACCAGTTCGAAGCCTACAAGCAGGTGATGGAGAGCCTGGCCCCCAAGAAGGTCGTCGTCCGCACCTGTGACATCGGTGCCGACAAGACCGTCGATTACATGAAGCTCGACCATGAGGACAACCCCGCCCTGGGCTACCGCGCCATCCGCATCTGCCTGACCCGCCGGGACTTCTTCAAGACCCAGCTGCGGGCTCTGCTCCGTGCTTCGGCCTACGGCAACATGAGCATCATGTTCCCCATGATCTCCAGCCTGCGGGAGCTGCAGGACGCCAAGGCTGTCCTCGAAGAGTGCAAGCAGGAGCTGACCGCTGAGGGCAAAAAGTTCAGCAGCAGCATCGAGGTCGGCACCATGATCGAGACCCCCGCCGCCGTCCTCATCGCCGACGACCTGGCCGCCGAGTGCGACTTCTTCTCCATCGGCACCAACGACCTGACCCAGTACACCTGCGCACTGGACCGCCAGAACGCCAAGCTGGAGCCGTTCTTCGATCCGCACCACCCGGCTGTGCTCAAGGCCATCCAGATGACCATCGAGGCAGGCCACCGCCACGGCATCTGGGTCGGCATCTGCGGCGAGCTGGGCGCGGACACCGCCCTCACCGAGACCTTCCTCCGGATGGGTGTGGACGAGCTTTCCATGAACGCCAAGAGCATCCTGCCTGTGCGCAAGATCATCCGCAGCGTCAACCTGAGCAAGCCCTCCGCCAAGAACATCTGAGTCCCGCGTTTTCCTGCATCCACAGCCCCCTCTGCGGCCTCTTTCCGCCGCCCTGGGGGCTGTTTTCTATCCCATCGTTTCCGGGCAGACACGACCGAATTTCATGTTTTGCCGCCGCAACAAGCCGCGCTTTCATCCCGAAACGCTTCCCAACGCGAAAGCAACATGCTATACTAGGTGCAAATCATTCTGCCGCCAAATTTATCGTATCAGGAGAGATTGGCATGACCCAATTATTGATCCGTTTGTTTATCCGGGACTCGGACGACACCCGCGACCCCGCCGTCCGCACCGCCTACGGCAACCTGGCCAGCCTGGTCGGCATGGCCTGCAATCTGCTGCTCTGCATCGGCAAACTGGTTGCCGGCACCCTGTTCGGCTCCATCGCCATCATGGCAGATGCCCTGAACAACCTGTCGGACGCTTCGTCCAACATCGTCAGCCTCATCGGCTTCCGGCTGGCCGCCAAGGCCCCGGACGCCGAGCACCCCTACGGCCACGCCCGGTACGAATACCTTGCCGGGCTGGTGGTCAGCGTCACCATCCTGGCCATCGGCCTTTCGCTGGGCAAGGAATCGGTGGTGAAAGTCCTCCACCCCACACCCGTCATCTTCAGCTGGCTCAGCATCGGTGTGCTGGCCGCTTCCATCGCCGTCAAGCTCTGGATGAGCCGCTTCAACCGTACCGTAGGGCAGCGCATCGCCTCCGAGACGCTGCTCGCCACCGCTGCCGACAGCCGCAACGACGTGCTGACCACGAGCGCCGTCCTGCTCTCCACCATCCTGTGCAGTGCCACGGGCTGGAACATCCTCGACGGCCTCATGGGCGTGGCGGTGGCCGCGTTCATCCTCTGGTCCGGCTGGGGCCTCGTGATGGACACCCTCAGCCCGCTGCTGGGCGAAACGCCCTCGCCGGAGCTGGTGGCGCACATCGAGCGGACCGTCATGTCCTACCCCGGTGTGCTGGGCGTACACGACCTTATGGTCCATGATTACGGCCCCGGCCACCAGTTCGCTTCGCTCCACGTCGAGTTCCCGGCCGAAAGCGACCCGCTGGCGGCCCATGACGTCATCGACAACATCGAGCGGGATTTCCTGAAAAAAGACAACCTGCAGGTCACCATCCACTACGACCCCATCGTGACCTCGGACGCCAAGGTCGGTGTGCTGCGCACCCGCCTGACGGAGCACCTCCGCCAGCTGGACCCGCAGCTCTCCATCCACGACCTGCGCATCGTCCCCGGCGACACCCACACCAACGTCCTGTTCGATCTGGCCTTCCCCGCCGGGTACACCGGCGATACGGACGCCGTCATGGCCGAGATGTGCCGCTTCGTCACCGGGCAGGACCCGAACTACAGCTGCATCATCAAGCTGGAGCAGAGCTATGCCGCTGTGCCCCAAAGCCCGAAATAACATCATCAGGGGGAAGTATTTATGTTGAACGAGACCTACCGCGGGATGCTGGCGCACAAGAGCGTCATCCGCGAGACCTTCATGTACGGCAAGCAGCGCGCCGCTGAGATCGGCTATGAGAACGTCTTCGATTACTCGCTGGGCAACCCCAGTGTGCCCTGCCCGCCGCAGTTCACCCAGGCGATGCAGAACCTGCTGGAGACCGAAGGGCCGGTAGACCTCCACGGCTACTGCCCCAGCCAGGGCGACCCCGGTTTCCGCACCGCCGTGGCAAACCACCTGGCCAAGACCTTCGGCCTGCCCTATGCGCAGAAGGACATCTTCCCCACGACCGGTGCCGCCGGTGCCATCGCCCATGCCATCCGCGCCGTGACCCGGCCCGGCGACGAGGTGCTGACCTTCGCCCCCTACTTCCCGGAATACGGCCCCTACGTTGCGGGCACCGGGGCCTGCCTCAAGGTCGTGCCGCCGCAGGCCCCGGCCTTTCAGCCGAACCTCGACGCTTTTGAGGAGATGCTGACTGAGCAGGTCGCCTGCGTCCTCATCAACACCCCCAACAATCCCACCGGCGTGGTCTACTCCGCCGAAACGCTGACCCGCATGGCCGAGCTGCTGACCGAAAAGAGCCGGGCCTACGGCCACACCATCTACCTCGTCAGCGACGAGCCCTACCGCGACATCGCCTTCGACGGCAGACCGGTGCCCTACCCCGCCGCCTTCTATCCCCACACCCTCACCTGCTTCTCGTTCTCCAAGAGCCTGAGCCTGCCGGGCGAGCGTCTGGGGTATGTGGCGGTCCGCCCCGGCTGCGAGGGCGAAGACCTTCTCGTGGACATGATGGCCCAGATCTCCCGCTTCACCGGCCACAACTGCCCGCCCAGCATCATCCAGCGGGCCGTCAGCCGCTGCCTGAACGTCACCAGCGACCTGTCCGTCTACGAGACCAACATGAACCTGCTGTACGACAAGCTCAAGGCCCTCGGTTTCGAGGTCGAGCGCCCCGGCGGCACGTTCTACATCTTCCCGAAGGCGTTGGAAGAGGACGCCAACGCCTTCTGCCTGCGGGCCCGCGCCTACGACCTGCTGCTCGTCCCCAGCAACAGCTTCGGCGTCAAAGGCTATGTGCGCCTGGCCTACTGCATCGACACCGAAAAGGTCGAACGCAGCCTGCCCGCACTGGAAAAGCTGGCGGCATCCTACCGCAAATGAACCGACTTCCCCGGCGTACATCTGGCAATGCCGCCGGGGTCGAAGATATCCGTCTGTTATGATCGAGAGGAAAGGGAAAGAACTATGGAAAAGATCAAGATGACGACCCCGCTGGTGGAGATGGACGGCGACGAGATGACCCGTGTGCTCTGGCAGTTCATCAAGGACGAGCTCATCCTGCCGTTCGTAGACCTCAAGACCGAGTATTATGACCTCGGCCTGCCCAACCGTGACGCCACCCGCGACCAGGTGACCCTCGACGCCGCCGAGGCCAACAAGAAATACGGCGTGGCCGTCAAGTGCGCCACCATCACCCCCAACGCCCAGCGGGTGGAGGAGTACAAGCTCCATGAGATGTGGAAGAGCCCCAACGGCACCATCCGCGCTGCGCTGGACGGCACGGTCTTCCGTGCGCCCATTATGATCGACAGCATCAAGCCCGCCGTCAAGTACTGGAAGAAGCCCATCACCATCGCCCGCCATGCCTACGGCGACGTCTACAAGGCCACCGAGTTCCGCATCCCCGGCCCCGGCAAAGCGGAGCTGCGCTTCACCGGCGCGGACGGCACCCAGCAGTCCGCCACCGTCTACGACTTCGAGTGCGGCGGCGTCCTGCAGGGCCAGTACAACAAGGACAGCTCCATCCGCAGCTTCGCCCGCAGCTGCTTCAACTACGCGCTGGACCAGAAGCAGGACCTCTGGTTCGGCGCCAAGGATACCATCTCCAAGAAATACGACCACACCTTCAAGGACATCTTCCAGGAGGTCTACGACACCGAATACAAGGCCCGGTTCGAGGCCGCCGGTCTGGAATATTTCTACAGCCTCATCGACGACATCGTGGCCCGCGTCATCCGCAGCGAGGGCGGCTTCGTCTGGGCCTGCAAGAACTACGACGGCGACGTCATGAGCGACATGGTCTCCACCGCCTTCGGCTCTCTGGCCATGATGACCAGCGTTCTCGTCAGCCCGGACGGCAAGTTCGAGTTCGAAGCCGCCCACGGCACCGTCACCCGCCACTACTACAAGTACCTCAAGGGCGAGGCCACTTCCACCAACCCCATGGCCACCATCTTCGCCTGGAGCGGTGCTCTGAAAAAGCGCGGCGAGCTCGACAGCCTGCCCGACCTCGTCCGCTTCGGCGAGGCCCTGGAAGCCGCCAGCCTCCAGACCCTCAACGACGGCATCATGACCAAAGACCTGTGCAGCCTTGCCGAAGGCATCACCCCCACCCCCGTGGACAGCCTCGGCTTCATCCGCGCCATCCGCGAGCGGCTGGAGAAGAAGTTCTGAGCCGCAGGAAGACTTGCATAAACAGAGCTTACATGCTACAATTAGAGTTGGCCATGTAAGCTCTGTTTTTTTGTGAATGGAGCCTGGTCTGCGAAAAAGAGACCTGCAAAAACAACTGATATCCGTTCAATCGAGCTGTTTATCATCGACATCATAAAAGGAGAAATCACAACTATGAAATTAGGTATCGTTGGCCTGCCCAACGTCGGCAAGTCCACTCTGTTCAACGCCATCACCTCCACCAAGAATGCGGAGGCGGCGAACTATCCGTTCTGCACCATCGAACCCAACAGCGGCATCGTGGCCGTGCCCGACAAGCGGCTGGACAAGCTGGCTGAGATCTGGCAGACCAACAAGAAGACCCCCGCCATCGTCGAGTTCGTGGACATCGCCGGTCTGGTCAAGGGTGCCAGCCAGGGTGCCGGTCTGGGCAACAAGTTCCTGGGCCACATCCGCGAGTGCGACGCCATCGTGCATGTCGTCCGCTGCTTTGACGACGACAACATCATCCATGTCGTCGAGGATGTGACCAAGGCCGAGGCCGTGGACCCCATCGCCGACATCGATGCCATTGACTACGAGCTGATCCTGTCCGACCTGGAAGTCGTCCAGAACCGTGCCGGCCGGATGGCCAAGGCCGCCAAAAGCGGCAACAACAAGGGCGCTGCCGCCGAGGCCGCATGGCTGCAGCAGCTGGCCGACCACCTGAGCGCCGGTAAGCCTGCCCGCAGCTTCGACTTTGACGAGGGCGATGCCGAGCAGCAGACTGTCCTGCACGAGATGGGCCTGCTGAGCGCAAAGCCCGTCCTGTACGCCTGCAACGTAGGCGAGGACGACCTGATGGAGGGCATCGAGAACAACCAGTATGTCCCGCTGGTGGCCGCCCGCGCTAAGGAAGAGGGTGCCCGCTACATCCCCATCTGTGCCAAGACCGAAGAGGACATCGCCGATTACTCGCCCGAAGAGAAGAAGGCCTTCCTGGCCGAGATGGGCATCGAGGCCAGCGGCCTGGACAACCTCATCACGGCCAGCTACGACCTGCTGGGCCTCATCTCCTTCCTGACCGACGGCAAGAAGGAGTGCCGCGCCTGGACCATCCGCAAGGGCACCAAGGCCCCGCAGGCAGCCGGTAAGATCCACAGCGACTTCGAGCGCGGCTTCATCCGCGCCAGCGTCATCGGCTACGGCGATCTCGAAGCCAACAACTTCGACTATGCCGCCGTCAAGGCCAAGGGCCTGCAGCGCACCGAGGGCAAGGAATACGTCGTCAAGGACGGCGATGTCATCGAGTTCCTGTTCAACGTCTGATTGCAGACGCGTTTCCCGACCCCACCGATTTGAAAAGAGAACGAGGTTTCCAAATGATTATTGGCATAATGGGCGCAATGCCCGATGAAGTCGAGCAGCTCTGTGCAAAGCTGGAAAACGTCACCGTAGAGCCTTACGGCGGCGTCGAATACCACAAGGGCACACTGGCGGGCAAGGAGGTCGTGGTCTGCTGCGCCGGGATGGGCAAGGCCAACGCTGCCGCCACCACCCAGGTGCTCATCACCAAATTCGGTGCCGAGAAGATCATCTTCTCCGGCATCGCCGGCAACATGACCAGCAAGATCGGCATCGGCGATGTCGTCATCGGCAAGACCGTGCTCTACCACGACGCCCAGCTGGACATGATCTGCCAGAACCCGCCGTTCCTCAAGGAGTATACCGGCGACCCGGCCCTCATCGCCGCCGCCGAAGCCGCCTGCAAGGCCGCAGGCGTCAAGGCGCTGACCGGCAGGATCGCCACCGGCGACCTCTTCGTCGGTGACAGCGAGACCAAGGCCGCCATCGAGGCCAAGTGCGCCCCCGACTGCGTGGAGATGGAAGGTGCCGCCGTCAGCCAGATCGCTGCCAAGAACGGAGTGCCCTGCGTCATCCTGCGGGCCATGAGCGACAACGCCGACGAGGACGGCCACGAAGTTCTGGTCGTCAAAAAGTTCAGCATTGCCGCATATGTTGCCACCGCGACCCAGATCGTGGCCGCGATGGTGGAAGCGCTCTGAGCAGAGCGCCTTCCCTTTACAGAAAGCGTTCCAGCCGGATGCGGTTGTCCTCCTCAAAATCCTGCACTTTCTGCATCAGGCGCTTGGAGCCGGGCGCAGCATCGGGATAGTCCTTCTGGGACTTGATGCAGTCCATCACGCCCTGGCTGCTGCCCTCGGAGAGCATCTCGGCCAGATTCCGGGTGGATTTGTCGGTCAGGGTCTTCATCCCGATGCCCATTCTGGTGTTGAGCTTTGCCATGGCGCTCTGGCCCTGGGCGGTTCCGCCGCAGGCCTCGATGGCGGTGTGGGCCTCCTGGTTCAGTTCGCGGTAGATGTTCCGTTCCCGCAGCAGTTCTGCCTTGAACTGCACGTCGTCCGTCATCGGCACGATCTGTTCCAGCGTGTTTTTGCCCATTTCCGTGTTCTGCACCACGGCTTCCAGCAGGCTGAGGTTGTCGTTTTTCAGATGTTCCATAACAAAAAATCCCCCTTCTGGCTCTTAGGATGTCCAGAAGGGGGATCTTTTATCCAGTGATCTTATCCGGCGCAGACCTGGCTGCCGCCAGCTTCCTGCGCGGCCTTGAGCCGTGCTGCACAGAGCTCGTACAGTGCGTCCCAGTTCTTGCCCCGCACCTCGCAGGTGCAGGCGCAGCCGATGGACTGGGTGAACGGCACCCGGCGCATCAGGCCCACCGAAGCCACATAGGCACGGGGCATCTCCGCGTAGATGCTCCGCAGCTCCTCGGCCAGTTCATCGCAGGTCTTGTCCGCACAGCCGATGGCGAACAGTGTATCGGTCAGACGGCAGACCACCCGCTCGTCCGGGCGGTCGTAGTGCTTCTTCCACTGGTTCGCCACAAAGCAGACCAGCTGATCCATAACGGCATCGCCCTGCTCCGCCTGCATCTGCTCGACGCGGTCCAGCTCCACCAGCGCCAGCGAGGCGCAGCGGTGGGCGTCGGTCCAGTCATCCAGGCGGGTGCAGAACTCGGTCTCAAAATAGCGGCGGTTGAACACACCCGACAAAAAGTCGTGGTTCATGTCGTCGCGGCACAGCTCCCGCTCACGCGGGGACATCCGGTCCTCCGGCAGGTCGCTGCCCGCCAGCGGCGCGGTCATCTGCAGTTTCCATATCTTGCCGTCCGCAACGATCTGGCGGCGCAGTACGCAGTCTACCTGCCCATTGCGCAGCTCATAGTCCACCATCAGGCCGTCATCCTGCCAGCTGCGGGCTGCTTCTTCGTCCGCTTCGGTCAGGGTCACGTCCTCAAAGGCGGCCTGTGCGCTGCGCACAAATTCGCGCAGGTCCTGCTCAGTCCATTCTTTCTTCATGCGTTTTTCCCCATCGTTGTGGTGCCGGATTCTCCCTCCCGGCACACCTTGCCACGAAAAACACTTTGAAAATGTTTCTCAGATTACAAAGATTATACCACTTCTGCGGAAGACTTGCCAGCAAAACGCACAAATTTCAGCCAATTTTTTTGCAAATCCGTCAATCTGCTAAAGCTCTCCCGGTTTTTCAGGTTTTTATGCACGGCAGACCGCCTCGCACTCGCCCAGGATCTTTTCGGCCAGCTTCTTTGTGCCAAAGCCCTCGGCAGCGCGCCAGGTCCAGTTGCCGCCCAGACGGCCGGGCGTGTTCAGGTGGCCTTCCTCGCCCAGGCCCAGCCAGTCGGCCATGGGAATGATGGCGCGTGCGGAGGCCGAACCCAGCGCTGCGCGCAGCAGGGCCACGCGGGCCGCATCGGTCTTGACGGCGGCGACCTCTTTGGCCGTGGGGTGGCAGGGGGTCAGATGCAGGTAGGCACAGGCCATGGCCTTTTCCTTCTCAGCCGCCCCGGTCTCCCACCAGGCGGTCAGGGTCGTGTTGTCGTGGGTGCCGGGGTAGACCACGCTGTTCCGGACGTGGTTGTGGGGCAGATACTCATTGTCCCCGCCGCCGAAGGCAAACTGCAGCACCTTCATGCCGGGGAAGCCGCTCTCTGCCAGCAGCTCGCGGACGCTGTCCACGATGTCGCCCAGGTCCTCGGCGATGATGGGCAGTTTGCCCAGCGCGTTTTCCAGCGCGTGGAACAGCTCCATCCGGGGGCCGATCTCCCACTTGCCGCCCTTGGCGGTCGTGCTGCCCGCCGGAATAGCCCAGTAGGTATCGAAGCCGCGGAAGTGGTCGATGCGGAGCAGGTCGTAGATGCCCAGTGCATGGCGGACCCGCTCGATCCACCAGGCATAGCCGGTCTCACGGTGATACGGCCAGTTGTACAACGGGTTGCCCCAGAGTTGGCCGTCGGCGGAGAAATAATCCGGCGGGCAGCCGGCCACGCGGGCAAAGCTGCCGTCCGCCGCCAGTTCGAACAGCGGACCGCCCACCCAGGCGTCCACCGAGTCGGCCGAGACATAAATGGGGATGTCGCCCAGGATCTGGATGCCCTTGGCGTTGGCATAGGCTTTCAGCTTCTTCCACTGGATGGCAAACTCATACTGCAAAAACTTCCAGAAGCCGATCTCTTCCTCGTGCTCCGCGCGGAACGCGGCCAGTGCATGGCCGTCCCGCATCCGGTACGCGCGGGGCCACTCGGTCCAGCTCTTCATCTGGTTGGCGGTCTTCAGGGCCATGTACAGTGCATAGTCCTCCAGCCAGCTCTCGTTTTCCAGCGTGAAGGCATAGTAGGCATCCGGGTAGTAGTGGGCACAGCCGTGCAGCCCTTCGCACTGCCTGCGCCAGGCCGCGTATGCCGCGCGCAGGATCTTGTAGCGGCTGGTGTACAGGGTGCCGTAGTCCACCTGAAGCGGGTCTTCGCCCCAGGATTCCGCCTTGAGCTGGGCGGCGGTCAGCAGGCCCTCCGCCTTGAGGGCGTCGAGGTCGATGAAGTACGGGTTGCCCGCAAAGGCCGAGCAGCTCTGATAGGGGCTGTCCCCATAACCGGTGGGGCTCAGCGGCAGGATCTGCCAGATCTTCTGGCCCGCTGCGGCCAGAAAATCCACAAACGTTTCCGCTTCCGTTCCGAAGCAGCCAATTCCATAGGGGCCGGGCAGGCTGGACACCGGCATTAAAATTCCACTTTCACGCATGATGTACCTTCCTCATTTCGTTCGGATTTCGGTTATTTCCTATCATAACATAACCGCAGACTATTTTCCACAGGCAAAAATCGTGGTATACTAAAATCTATGGAATAAACCTCTCAGTCGGGCTTGCGCCCGACAGCTCCTCTATCAGGGGAGGTGGCATCGCGTCAGCGATGACGGAGAGGTTTTTTAGGAGGACACCATGCAATCCACTCAAAAATATTACGAGGCCGATGCCTACCGCACCGAGGCGGCAGGGCGCATCCTCGCGGCCGAGCCGGACGGCAGCGGCGGCGGAAAGATCGCGCTGGACGGCACGGTCTTTTACCCCGAAGGCGGCGGTCAGCCTGCCGACCGGGGCACCCTGACCCTTCCTGACGGCACAGTGCTGCACGTCACCGACGTCCACGAGCAGGGCGGCGTCATCTGGCACACCATAGATGATCTGCCCGAAATCGCCGCCCCCGGCACCGCAGTGCAGGAGGCCCTTGACTGGGCCTGGCGGTTCGACAAGATGCAGCAGCACACCGGTGAGCACATCCTCTCCGGCATCCTGCACCAGATGTTCGGGGCCGAGAATGTCGGGTTCCACATCGGCACCGACGCGGTGCGGATGGACACCAGCGTCCCCATCTCCGCCGAGGGTCTGCGGGAGGCTGAGCTTGCCGCCAACCGCATCGTCTGGCAGAATGTGCCGGTGTGTATCACCTACCCCACCCGCGAGGAGCTGGCCGCGCTGACCTACCGCAGCAAGAAAGAGATCGAAGGCCAGGTGCGCATCGTGAGTATCCCCGGTGCCGATGTCTGCGCCTGCTGCGGCACCCACACCGCCGCCACCGGCGCGGTGGGCCAGATCAAGATTCTGGCCGCTGAGAACTACAAGGGCGGCGTCCGGCTGAGCATCGTCTGCGGCGAGCGGGCCCTGCTGGCTGCACAGGCCATGCGCCAGCGTCAGGCCGAGATCGGTGCCCTGCTCAGCGCCAAGCCCAGCGAGACGGCCCACGCCGTCCACCGCGTCTTCGACGAGTACACGGCCCTGAAATTTGCCCATTTCGGGCTTTGCAGCCAGCTCTTTGAGGCGCTGGCCGCACAGACCGCCCCCGGCGAAGACGCCATCCGCATCGTGCCGGGGCTTGACCCGGACGGCCTGCACCGGCTGGCCGTCAAGCTCAGCGCGGCCACCACCGGCCTGTGCGCGGCCCTGACGGCCAACGAAAAGGGCACCGGCTACTGTCTGGCCAGAGCCGACGGCGACGTCCGCTCCCTGACCAAAGCCCTCAATGCCGCCCTGAACGGCCGCGGCGGCGGCAAGCCCGGCATCTGCCAGGGCAGCTGCGCCGCAGCACCCGAACAAGTTGAACGATTTTTGAAGGAGAACCACATATTATGAGAATGCGCTTCAAACCCTACGCCCACGATGAGCTGATGGCCGCCGATTTCCACGTCCACGAGCCCCTGATCTGGGGCGGCCGGTGGCACGCACAGTATGCCCGCCCGGAGCAGCCTTTTGTGCTGGAACTGGGCTGCGGCAAGGGCGGCTTTATCTCCCAGCTGGCCAGCGCCCACCCGGAGAACAACTACCTCGGCATCGACATCACCGACAAAGTCCTCATTCTGGCCAAGCGGAAGATCGAGGCCGCCTATCAGGAGGCGGGCCGCCCCATCGACAACGTCAAGATCATGAGCACCGACATCGAGCGCATCAAGGGCGTCCTCACGCCGGAGGATACCGTGAGCCGTATCTACATCAACTTCTGCAACCCGTGGAGCAAGAATGCCTCCTCCAACAAGCACCGCCTCACCTATCCCCGCCAGCTCATCCAGTACCGCGCCTTCCTCGAAGACGGCGGCGAGATCTATTTCAAGACCGACGACGACGATCTGTTCCGCGACAGCCTGGAATACTTCCCCGCTTCCGGCTACGAGATCACCTGGAAGACCTTCGACCTGCATGAGAACGAGCCGGCATGGAACATCCGCACCGAGCACGAGGGGATGTTCACCGAGATGGGCATCAAGATCAAGGCCCTCATCGCCCGGAAGCTGCCCGGCGACGAGACCGTGACCTGGATCGAGCCGAAGGTGCTCAAAAAGATGGCGGCTGCCGAAGCCGCTGCCGCCGAGGCCGCTGCCCACGGGGAGACCGCCGATGCGTGACCCCTGTGAGCTGTGCGTGAACAATGTCCCGGACGAATACGGCACCTGTTATTGTGCACAGGGTGCCGCACTCGACGAGGACGAGATGGCACGGTATCTCTCCCGCAGCACCCGCGCCTGCCCCTTCTTTGAAGCGGGCGATGAATACAGCATCGTCCGGAAACAGAATTAACGGAGGTGTTCCCTTGCTTTCTTTTTTCGTTGATACCACCGTCTGCGGCTTTTCGCTGTATCAGATCTTCGCTTACTTCCTCATCTACTCCTGCCTCGGCTGGTGTCTGGAGGTCATCTACGCCGCCGTCACGACCGGCAAGCTGATCAACCGCGGCTTTCTGAACGGCCCGGTCTGCCCCATCTACGGCTTCGGCATGGTCATCGTCCTCTTCGCCCTGACGCCCCTGTCGCACAACCTGCTCCTGCTCTACCTCGGCGGCGTCATCCTGCCCAGTGCGCTGGAACTGGTGGGCGGCTGGGCTCTGTACAAGCTCTACCACACCCGCTGGTGGGATT
This sequence comes from Faecalibacterium sp. AF28-13AC, assembly GCF_003478405.1. Classification (NCBI taxonomy): domain Bacteria; kingdom Bacillati; phylum Bacillota; class Clostridia; order Eubacteriales; family Oscillospiraceae; genus Faecalibacterium; species Faecalibacterium sp. AF28-13AC. The sequence continues at coordinate 20,100 of NZ_QUFG01000016.1, forward strand.
ACAGCGACTACCCCTTCAACATCGGCGGCTACATCTGCCTGGAGTTTTCCCTGCTGTGGGGCGTGGGCACCCTCATCGTGATGAAGCTCGTCCACCCCATCATCGCCGATGCAGTGGCCTTCATCCCGCCGCTGGTGGGCCTGATCCTGATGTTCCTGCTCTACGTCCTCTATGCCGCCGACACCATCGCCACCGCCTTTGCTGCGTCCGACCTGGCCCGCGACCTGGATGCGCTGGAAAATGTGGCCGACAGTATGCACGCCGTCAGCGACGCCATGACCGAGCTGCTGGGCACCAACGCCATGGCCATGGACCAGAAGATGGACGAGAGCCGTTTGCAGTTCAAGCTGGCGGCCGCCGAGGCCCGCGACAATGCAGCCAAGCTGAACGCCCGCGAGGCAGTCGCTGCCATGCGCGCCAAGGCCGACGAGGCCATGGAGGCCGCGAAGCGGGCCTCGCAGGACGCAAAGCTCAACGCCAGCGAAGCGGCCAATGCCGTCAAGCTGGCGGCCAAAGGCAGAGCCGAGCGCACGGCCGAACTGTTCCGGCTGGAACAGCTGGCCGAGGAGCTGCAGGCCCGCAGCGAGGAGCTTCGCTCCCGCACCCAGCGCGCCACCCCGCACTTCGGCAAGCGCCGTATGCTCCGCGCCTTCCCCAAGCTGAAGCACGGCGCGCAGAACCGCTCGCTGGACACGCTGCGGGAACAGCTGAAGCGAAAATGAACCAAAAATGGAGCGTTCCCCGCAAAAGGGAGCGCTCCATTTTTTCATGGTCCGATTCAGTTCCAGAGGTCTTCCGGGTACAGGCCGTCCTGCGTCTTCTGCGCGATGGCGGCCACGACGGTGGGCTTGTCCTCGCGGTAGGTCACGCCGAACCACTTGTCGCGGCTGTGCAGGATCTTCACGGTCGCCTTGCCCTCGTCGATGAGTTCGCTGATGACCAGCGGCAGGAAATATTCGCACTTGAGCGGGTTCTGTTCCAGATTCTCAGTCAGCCAGCCCGCAAAACGGCGCTCGGCCTCATCGAGGAAGCTCCGGCCGAAGCCCCACAGGTTCATGCTGACGGGGGCGTCCAGCGGCAGGTCGTGCCAGCTCGCGCCGCCGTCCTCGGTGTAGTGGATGCCGCCCTCGTATTTCTCGATGCGGGTGCGCTCGGTGACGCTGTGCAGGGTGCCGTCCGCGTTCGCGACGCAGACGCCGCGGGCAACGCTGCCGTTCTCGGAGACGGTGTTCTTCAGCAGGTAGCTGACCATGCAGTAGTCGTAGACCGTGCCGTCCGCGTGGGTGGACAGGTAATCGTAGATGACCTGGAACGCCTCCGGGCCGTAGTAGTCATCCGCATTGATGACCGCGAACGGGCCGTCGATGAGGTCTTTTGCCGCCAGGACTGCGTGGCAGGTGCCCCAGGGCTTGACGCGGCCCTCCGGGATGGAGAAGCCTGCGGGCAGCTCATCCAGCTGCTGGAATGCGTATTTCACGTTCATCACTTTGGCCACGCGGTCGCCGATGGCCTTTTTGAAGGCCTCCTCGATCTCGTGCTTGATGACGAAGATCACGGTCTCAAAGCCTGCACGGCGGGCATCGTAGAGGGAATAATCCACGATGACCTGCCCGTTGGGGCCTACCGGGTCGATCTGCTTCATGCCGCCGTAACGGCTGCCCATGCCAGCCGCCATGACCACCAATACCGGTTTGTTCATATTCTGATACCTCCTGCGCTGTGCGCGTTTTTTGCCTTTATTATACTCCAAACGGCAGGCGTCAACAAGTGCCGTTCTGCATCGTGCGGGACCCCCATGGATTCTGCCGCTCCGATGTGTTAAAATAGGGGCAGATCAGATCCCGAATCGGAAAGGAGTTTTGTTCATGTACACTGCATCCTCCGCCCGCTATTCCACCCTGCCTTACCACCGCTGCGGCCAGAGCGGCCTGCTGCTGCCTGCCGTGTCGCTGGGGTTCTGGCACAACTTCGGCGATACCGCCCATTTCGAAACCATGAAGCAGCTCTGTTTCACGGCGTTCGACCACGGCATCACCCACTTTGACCTTGCCAACAACTATGGCCCCGCACCCGGCAGCGCCGAAAAAAACCTGGGCCGCATCCTGAAGGAGAACTTCCGCCCCTACCGCGATGAGCTCATCATCAGCACCAAGGCCGGCTATGAGATGTGGGACGGCCCCTACGGCAACTGGGGCAGCCGGAAGTATCTTCTGGCCAGCCTGGACCAGAGCCTGGAGCGGCTGGGGCTGGACTACGTGGACATTTTCTACCACCACCGCATGGACCCCAACACCCCGCTGGAAGAGACCATGGGTGCGCTGGAACAGGCCGTGCGCAGCGGCAAGGCACTGTATGCAGGCCTGTCGAACTACGACGGCCCCACGCTGGAAAAGGCCTGCGCCATTCTCACCGAGCGGCACGTGCCCTTCGTCCTCAACCAGAACCGCTACTCCATCTTTGACCGCACCATCGAGAAGAACGGCCTGAAGGAGACAGCCAACCGTCTGGGCAAGGGCATCATCGCGTTCAGCCCGCTGGCACAGGGTCTGCTGACCGACCGCTACCTGCACGGCATCCCCGAAGACAGCCGCATCCGCACCGACGGCCGCTTTCTGAAGGAATCCACCCTCACCGAGGAAAAGCTGGAGCAGATCCGCGCCCTGAACGCCATCGCCGCCGCCCGCGGCCAGACGCTGGCCGAAATGGCACTGGCCTGGATCCTGAAGGACGGTCAGGTCACGAGTGTGCTCATCGGCGCATCCCGCCCGGAGCAGATCTTAGACGACCTCAAGGCGCTGGACAACACCGCCTTCACCCCCGACGAGCTGCGCGCCATCGACGCAGCTTCGGGCTTCTGAGAAAGGACAAGTCCTATGAACAAGAAAACAGTCTGGATCACCGGCGCTTCTTCCGGCATCGGGCAGGAGTTCGCCCGCCGGTACGCGCGGCTGGGCTTCCGGCTCATCCTGACGGCCCGCCGGAAAGACCGGCTGGACGCCCTGGCCGAGGAGCTGCAAAACCGCTATCATGTGCCCTGCCGCGTCCTCCCCGCCGACCTGGAACGCGACGTTGACTGCGAGGCCCTGTGCACCGTACTGGCCGCTGAGCGCATCGACCTCTTCATCAACAACGCGGGCTTCGGCACCTGCGGCTGCTTCCTCGACACCGACCCGGAAAAGGAGCTTTCCATGCTGCGGGTCAACGTTCTCGCCATGCACCGGCTGTTCAAGTTCGTGCTCAAGAAGATGGACCGGCAGGGTTCCGGCACCATCCTGAACGTGGCCTCCTCGGCGGGCCTGCTCCCGGCCGGGCCGTTCATGGCGGGTTACTACGCTTCCAAGGCCTATGTGGTCAGCCTGACGCGGGGCGTGGCCGAGGAGCTGCGGGAGCAGCACAGCCCGGTCTACGTCTGCGCGCTCTGCCCCGGCCCGGTGAACACCGAGTTCAACGACCGCGCTGACGTCGTCTTCGCGCTCAAGGGCATCTCGCCGGAGCTCTGCGTGGAAGAAGCCATGCGCGGGATGCTCCGCCGCAAGACCATCATCGTGCCCTCGGCCCTGATGCGGGCCGCCACCACGGCCCAGAAGCTCTTGCCCGCCCCGCTGCTCATGCCCATCCTCGCCCGGCAGCAGAAGCGGAAGCTGGGCCGGTGATTGACTTTTGCCCGCCGACACGATACACTAACGTCAGACACGCACCGCCTTCCGCATATTTTTGGACGGCGGTGGAACATCATGCTATTGCAGGAGGAATTTTTCCATGAAGATCGCACTCATCAACGAAAACAGCCAGGCCGCCAAGAACGGCCTCATCGAAGCAGCGCTGAAGAAGGTCGTGGAGCCCATGGGCCACGAGGTGGTCAACTACGGCATGTATGCCGCCGACGACAAGGCACAGCTGACCTATGTGCAGTGCGGCATCCTGGCCGCCATCCTGCTGAACAGCGGCGCAGCCGACTATGTCATCACCGGCTGCGGCACCGGCGAGGGTGCCATGCTGGCGCTGAACAGCTTCCCCGGCGTCATCTGCGGCCATGTGGAAGACCCCGTGGATGCCTACACCTTTGCCCATGTCAACGATGGCAACGCCGTGGCCATGCCGTTCGCCAAGGGCTTCGGCTGGGGCGGTGAGCTCAACCTCGAATACTGCTTCGAGAAGCTGTTCGGCTTCGGCCACGGCCAGGGCTACCCCAAGGAGCGCGTGGAGCCGGAGCAGCGCAACAAGAAGATCCTGGACGGCGTCCGCGCCGTCACCTTCAAGCCTCTCATCGAGTGCCTGCAGAGCATCGACCAGGACCTGCTGAAGGGTGCCGTGGCCGGTGAGAAGTTCAGCGAGCTCTTCTTTGCTTCCTGCAAGGACGACGCGCTGGCTGCTTACATCAAGACCCTGCTGTAATTTTTGCCAAGGAGACGCACGATGAGCGCTTTGTATCACTTCAACGCAGCCGCTTCGGAGGTCCTGGAGCTGTTTCTGGAATCCGCCGTGCCCATGATCGCCGGGCTGGCGGAGGTCATCGGCCTGTTCATCATCGTCACGAGTCTGGTGCGGGCGACCTACCATTACATCCGCGCCTTCTTCTTCCACGACCGGTATGATTTCCACCACGAGATGAGCAGCGGCCTGACCACCGCGCTGGAATTTTTGATGTCGGCCGAGATCGCCAAGACCTTTCTGCTGCAAAACCTCGAATCCGTGGTGCCGCTGGCGGCCACATTCGCGCTGCGGGCTTTGATGAGCCTGCTGCTGCACGTCGAGATGCGGGGCCAGCATAAGACGGAGGAATGACCCACCCGCCGCCGGGCCGCGGCTTCGTCCAAACTTTTCCGGTCCATTTCCCACCCGGATTGTGAAAAACGTAAAAAATACGGTCTGGCACTTGACACTTTGACCAAAACGCTCTATACTCGTGCCATCGAAAGCAAAGGCGCTGACGGAAGCAATTCCGCCAGCGCTTTTTGTGTTTTCGGCAGAAGTTCGGACTTCTGTGCTTCCGGGGGAAGATCGAGGGCCTCCGGAGGGGAAGATCCGCGCTGCCGCGCAGATAGAGGGGCGCAGCAGCCGGAGTACGCAAGGCCGGTTCTGGTGGCCGGCCGCACAACAAATGGGGAGGTATCCAGTTATGTTCAGTTCCGTAGACACCTGCTGGGTGTTGGTGGCCGCGTTCCTGGTCTACTTCATGCAGGCGGGCTTCGCGCTGTGTGAGGCAGGTTTTACCCGCGCCAAAAACACCGGCAACATCCTCATGAAAAACATGATGGATTTCTGCATCGGCACCCCGTGCTACTGGCTCATCGGCTTCGGGCTGATGTTCGGCGGCACCAGCGCTCTCATCGGCGGGTTCGACCCGTTCATCCAGGGCGATTATTCCCATCTGGGGCTTGACATCCCGCTGTGGGTGTACATCGTGTTCCAGACCGTGTTCTGCGCCACGGCAGCCACCATCGTGTCCGGCTCCATGGCCGAGCGCACCAACTTCAAAGCCTACTGCGTCTACTCCGCCGCCATTTCACTGGTGGTATACCCCATCTGTGGCCACTGGATGTGGGGCGGCGGCTGGCTGCAGAGCATGGGTTTCCATGACTTTGCCGGTTCCGCAGCCGTTCATAACGTCGGCGGCGTCATCGCTCTGCTGGGCGCTGCGATGCTTGGCCCCCGTATCGGCAAGTACGACAAGAACGGCAACCCCCACGCCATCCCCGGCCACAACCTGACTGCCGGTGCGCTGGGCGTCTTCATCCTGTGGTTCTGCTGGTTCGGTTTCAACGGCGGCTCTTCCCTGAGCCTGGCCACCGATGAGGCCATGACCCTGACCGGTCTGGTCTGCTTCAACACCAACCTGGCCGCTGCTGTGGCCACCTGCGTGACCATGATCTTCACCTGGCTGCGGTACGGCAAGCCCGATGTCTCCATGACCCTGAACGGTTCGCTGGCCGGTCTGGTGGCCATCACGGCAGGCTGCGACGCTGTTTCTCCGTTCGGTGCCTTCATCATCGGCTTTGTGGCCGGTCTTCTGGTGGTCCTGAGCGTTGAGTTCTTTGATAAGATCGCCAGGATCGACGATCCCGTCGGCGCAGTCTCCGTCCACTTTGCAAACGGCGTGTGGGGCACCATCGCAGTCGGCCTGTTCTCCAACGGCGGCGACGGCGTGGGCAAGGGCCTGTTCTACGGCGGCGGCCTGAGCCAGCTGGGCATCCAGCTGCTGGGCCTCATCACGGTCGATGTCTATGTCGTCGTCGTGATGTTCCTCATCTTCAAGATCATCGACAAGACCATCGGCCTGCGCGTCCCCGCTGAGGTGGAGATCGACGGCCTGGACATCCACGAGCACGGTCTGGCTTCTGCCTACGCTGGCTTCTCCATCTCCGACGCCAACGCAGCTGCCATGACCCCCAACGAAAACACCGACCTCGGCGAGGACGACCCCGTCAAGGCTTCCGCAACGCAGCTGTCTGCTGCGGTGCCGGTGGTGCGTGAGCCCGCCGTCATCCACGACGGCATCTACGACACCGGGATGCACAAGGTCTCCATCATTGCAAAGCTGTCCAAGTTCGACCAGCTGAAGACCGCTCTGAACGATTTGGGCGTCACCGGCATGACCGTGACCCAGGTGATGGGCTGCGGCATCCAGAAGGGCACCAGCGAGAAATACCGCGGCGTCCCTGTGGATTCCACCCTGCTGCCCAAGATCAAGGTCGAGGTCATCGTGTCCAAGATCTCGGTCGATTCCGTGGTCGAAGCCGCCAAGAAGGCCCTTTACACCGGCCACATCGGCGACGGCAAGATCTTTGTTTACAACGTGACCCGCGTGGTCAAGATCCGCACCGGCGAGGAAGATTTCGCCGCCCTGCAGGATGTGGAGTAAGTTCCACCATCTCTTTTCTCCGCTGTCCCCGCTTTTTGAAAGCGTGTGATAGATAATTGTTCTCCTTTTTCTCCTTTTCCTTTTTTCTGATCCAAACAGCAAAAACGATCCCCGGTTCCTTCCGCACAAGGGAGCCGGGGACCGTTTTCGTCTGCGCCGCTTTTTGGGTTGACAACCCCGCCACGCTGTGTTATGTTGGAGCGGTCTCGAAACACATCATGGACCGGACGTCAACGATACAGGAGTTTTCTTCTATGAACAATTTTGATACGTTCCAGCGCGAAGCCAAAGCCGCCCTCCGGGTGGCGCTGCAATGGTTTTTTCTGGCGATCCCCACGGGCCTGGTCTGCGGGCTGGTGGGCACCCTGTTCCACCTTTCCGTCGAGTGCGTCACCGAGCTGCGGGCCGCACAGCCCTGGCTGCTCTTCCTGCTGCCCGCAGCGGGCCTGCTCATCACCGCACTGTACAAGATCACGAAGTGCGAGGGCGTGGGCACCAACAATGTCATCCGCGCCGTGCAGAGCGGCGAACCGGTCAGCATCCTGCTGGTCCCGGCCATCTTTCTGGGCACCGTGCTCACCCACCTGTGCGGCGGCTCGGCCGGCCGCGAGGGTGCCGCGCTGCAGATGGGCGGCAGCATCGGCTGGAACCTCGGCACCCTGCTGCACCTCAAAGACTATGACCGCCGCACCGCTACCATCAGCGGCATGGCCGCGTTCTTCTCGGCCCTGTTCGGCACCCCGCTGGCCGCGGCCCTCTTTGCCATGACCATCGAGGATGTGGGCCTGACCTTCACCTCGGCTTTTGTCCCGGCCTTCACCTCGGCCCTCATCGCCTACGGCTGCTCGCTGACCTTCGGCATCGCACCCACCCGCTTTGCGCTCACCGCACCGGAACTGACGGTCTGGAACGCTTTCCTCATCATCCTGCTGGGCGTGGCCTGCGCGGCCGTCTCCCGGCTCTTCTGCGGCACGCTCCACTTCATGGAGCACACCATGCCCAAGCGCATCCCGAACCCCTGGGTGCGGGTCCTGGCCGGCAGTGTGCTGGTCATCGGCTTCTCGTATCTCTTCGGCGTGGGGCGCTACAACGGTGCCGGCATGAACATCATCACCGCTGCTGTGGAGCAGGGTCAGGCCCTGCCCTGGGATTTTCTATGCAAGATCTTCCTCACTGCGCTGACCCTCTCCTGCGGGTTCAAGGGCGGCGAGGTCGTGCCCAGCTTCTTTGTGGGTGCCACATTCGGCTGCGCATTCGGCCCGCTGCTGGGCCTGCCCGCCGGGTTCGCGGCCGCCGTAGGCCTCGTGTCCGTCTTCTGCGGTGCCACCAACGCCCTCATCCCCTCCATCCTGCTGGGCTTTGAGCTGTTCGGCGGGGCCGGGCTGGAGCTCATCGCACTGGGCTGCGGCATCTGCTACATGCTCTCCGGCCACCACGGCCTTTACAGCAGCCAGACCTTCGTCACCAACAAGCTGCGCGCGGAGTATATGTCCCATAAGTGGCGTGTACGAGTGAAAAAAGAGGAAGAATGATCTTCCAGCCCTTGATTTTTCCCGAACGTCGTGCTACAATCAGCATAGTTTCATCCTGTTGAAAACGATGATGCGGACAAACCGAAGTCCCGACCCCTGCGTTGCAGAGAAGGTCGCCACTCTGTTCAGAGTGTGCTGCAAGCGGCCCAGCGCACCCGGAGCTTCTACCACCGCAGAGTGCAGAGGCGAACCTCTGCCGGGTGCGCCCGTTACAGCACAGCGAGTGGTGCGGCCTGACCGCACAATTCGGGTGGAACCGTGGAACGCTTCTGGATCTTTCAGGCGCTTCATCCCGTGTATTGCTGCGGGGTGAAGCGCTTTTTATTTTTCATTCTTTTCAGGTTCAAAAGGAGATTCATTATGAAGATCATTTACAAGGACGGCCATGTGGACGAGTGCCCGCAGGACCAGGAACTGCATGTCATCCGCCATACCGCTGCACACGTGATGGCACAGGCCATCAAGCGCCTGTATCCGGAGGCCGACTTCGCCTTCGGCCCCGCCACCGAGAACGGCTTCTACTACGATGTCGATCTGGGCGACACCAAGCTCACCGACGAAGATCTGGCCAGCATTGAAAAAGAGATGCACAAGATCACCAAGGAAAATCTCGCCATCAAGCCCTTCATCCTGCCCCGCGCCGAGGCCGTGAAGCTGATGGAAGAGCGCCACGAAAACTACAAGATCGAGCACATGGCCGACCTGGCCGATGAGACCGAGTTCAGCTTCTTCCAGCAGGGCGAGTACGTGGATATGTGCATCGGACCCCACCTGACCTACACCAAGGCACTGAAGGCCTTCAAGATCACCCAGCAGTCCGGCGCATACTGGAAAAACGACAAAGAGAACAAGATGCTGACCCGCATCAACGGCGTGGCCTTCCGCAACCAGGAAGAGCTGGACGCCTGGGAGAAGGAGCAGCAGGAGGCCCGCGAGCGCGATCACCGCAAGATTGGCAAGGAGATGGGCCTGTTCATGACCGACGACCTGGTGGGCCGCGGCCTGCCCATGTTCCTGCCCGCAGGCTACACCGTCTGGCAGGAGCTGGAGAACTATATCAAGGCCAAGGAGCGCGCACGCGGCTATCTGCATGTCATGACGCCCTGCATCGGTACCGTGAACCTCTACAAGACCTCCGGCCACTGGGACCACTACCGTGAGAACATGTTCCCCGCCATGGAGATGGAGGGTGAGAGCTACGTTCTGCGCCCGATGAACTGCCCCCACCACATGATGATCTACGCAAATCATCCCCACTCCTACCGTGACCTGCCCATGCGCATCGGCGAGATCGCCCACGATTTCCGTTACGAGTCCTCCGGCACCCTGAAGGGCATCGAGCGCGGCCGTCACTTCTGCCAGAACGACGCCCACCTGTTCTGCACTCCGGAGCAGATCAAGAGCGAGGTCGCCGATGTCTGCAACCTGATCTTCGAGACCTACAAGGACTTCAACATCACCGATTACCGCTGTGTCCTGTCCCTGCGTGACCCCGCCGACAAGAAGAAGTACCACGACGACGACGCCATGTGGAACCACGCCGAGAACGCTCTGCGTGAGGTGCTGACCGAGCTGGGCATCCACTTCACCGAGGAGATCGGTGAGGCTGCCTTCTACGGCCCGAAGCTGGACGTCAACGTTAAGCCCGCTGTTGGTGCAGAGTACACCCTCTCCACCTGCCAGCTGGACTTCTGCCTGCCCGCCAAGTTCCACCTGACCTATGTGGACAAGGACGGCACCGAGAAGACCCCCGTCGTGCTGCACCGCGCCATCCTGGGTTCTCTGGACCGCTTCATGGCCTACCTGATCGAGGAGACCAAGGGCAAGTTCCCCACCTGGCTGGCCCCTGTGCAGGTCAAGGTCCTGCCCGTCTCCGAGAAGACTCTCGACTACGCCGAGGCCGTCACCGAGAAGCTGGTCGAGGCCGGTGTCCGCGTGGCACTGGACGACGACAACCAGAAGATCGGCTACAAGATCCGCGCTGCCCAGCAGGTGGACCGTGTGCCGTATATGCTGGTCCTGGGTGCCAAGGAGGCCGAGGCCGGCAACATCTCCGTCCGTGATCGCAAGGGCGAAACCACCACGATGGATCTCGACGCCTTCATCGCCAAGGTGACCGACGAGATCAAGAACCGCACCTATAACAGCTAAACATGCGCTAAAATAGCAGCGAGGCCCTCTTCCCGCACGGGAAGAGGGCCTCGCTGCTTATTCTGTATGGATTTTCAGACCCCACTGCTGCCACGGGAGCTGATACTCATAGGTGGGGTGCCGCTGAACACCGCCTGCCCGTTCACGGTATGCTGCGTCAGACCGACAATATCCAACAGCTGACTTTCGCTGTATTTTGTTGAATAGTTCAGGAGTTTTGTATTCTGGCAGATGTAGTTTCCATTTACCGTTTTCACTGCTCCGGCACGTTCCAGTTTGGCCAAAATTTTTCCCAGCTGTTTGCGGTCCAGCCGGATGCCTTTTTCGGTCAATGCCGCAGAAAGCTGTTGCGCCGACAGCGGCTTTTCCCGCACCAGCAGCGCGAGCGCCAGCTCCGAAGCATTCAGGTGGTACGGGACAAGTCCTTTTTTCAACCAGATACCGTTCTGTGTCATCGTTCTGCCCTCCTTGTGTGGCTTTGGCCTGAGTATACCATACTACCTTTGGATTGCAATGGATGAATTGTGAATTTGTGGGAGCTTTACCGATTTTTCCTGTCTGCCCACGCACGGACGGCAGAGTAGAGGGCGGCGAAGACAAGCCCGGCCACGGCCCAGATGATCCAGCTCTTTTCCCAGTTGTTGTTCCAGAAACTGACAGCGAGGTACACCGCCGTCACAAGGCACCAGTAGGCCCCGGCAAACCAACCGACACGGCGGTTCGTCCACTTTTCGCGGACGGTGTATTCCCCCGTTTGCAGCAGTTTATCAAAGCTGCCCTGGGTCATCCCGGCCCGGATGAACAACTGTACTGCACCGGCCACAATGGCCAGCAGCAGGCCGACTGCGGCAACGACCCAGAAATCTGGTGCTCCCAGCATGGCCGTGCCCAGGATCGGCACCACGGCCAGCACACAGAGCACCACGCCCTGGGTCATGCTGCGGCGGTAGGTGGGCGCATACTCCTGTTTCTGCCGCTCCACGATGCCCTCCACACCATAGGCAAGGGCGATCTGCTCTTTTTCCAGATATTCGAACGCTTCCAGCCGGATGGCGGCGGGCAGGATGAGCAGCAGCCCCAGCGCGACGAAGAGCAGCAGGAAGATGACACCGAGCCCTGCCATCCGCTCTTCGTTGGGTGTACCATCGCTCCATGCGCCCAGAACAAGCAGCGCGATGGGGCTGAGGATGCACAAGCCCACACCCGCCGCCATCTTCCCATGCACGGCCTGCACCGTGCTGAGATATGCGTTTGCCTCGTCAAATGAGACGGTGCGGCAGGGTTCCGTCACCCGCTCTTCCTTCGGCAGCGGGGCCGTGGCATCGGGCTGTTCCAGCTCATCTTTTAATAAGTAGTCGGTGCTCACTTCAAACAGAGCACTCAGCTTCAGAATTTTATCCAAGTCGGGGATGGACATTCCCGTTTCCCTTAATTAAAGATATTGTTGGGTAAAAAAAGAAAGGTCAGTCGATTTTGCCGATGAAGCGGTAGTAGATTTCTACTTCCTGCTCACGGCTTCCATCCTCGCCCTTGACAGCTTCGTGGACGGTTATTTTTTCAATTAGAGTGTTCAGAAGTTCGGCGGTCAGCTCCACAGGGTTGACATACTGTTTCATTAGGGCAATCCACTTTTCAGCATCCGCTGCGGTCTGTACGGCGGCTTCCATCATTTCGTGAAGCTGTCTTATTTTTGTTTCAAGCTCCTTTTGCTCGTTCTGGTACTTCTCGGACAGCATATTGAAGTTATACTCGGTTATGCGTCCGGCAGACCAGTCCTCATACATTTTAGCAAACAGCCCGTCAACCTCGGCTTTACGTTTCTCTGCCTTTTTCAGCTCCGCAGCCTGCTTTTTCTTCGCAGAGTTCCTTTCCCTGTCGCTGACATTGAGCAGCCGTTTCAGCAGCTTGTCCTCATCTTTCTGTGCCAGCATAGACCAGTATTGCAGTCTTGCAAGCACATAGGCATACAGTACATCATAGCGGATATAGTGCATGGAACACTGGCGTAATCCCTGTCCGTTCTTGCTGCAATGGTAGTACCCGTATGGGTTTTTGTTCTGCTTGTTTTCCCCATAGGCTAAAGACCATCCGCAGTCTGCACATTTTATCAATCCTGCGAAAATCTGTGTCGTACCGTTTCTGCGTTTCCTGCGTCTGCTTGCAATCAGCTCTTGAACTTTTTGGAACACTTCTTCGGAAATGATGGCTTCGTGGGTATTTTCCACACGATACCATTCTTCCTGCGGCTTCCGCACCTTTTTCTTGTTCTTGAATGAAATGTTGCTCTGCTTGTTGTGAACGCTGTGACCGATGTAGGTTTCCTCTTTCAAAATGCTCTTGACCTGTGCAATCGTCCACGCATAGGCTTTTTCTGCGGGCGCACCGGCGTAGATATTGGCGAAAGTCCCGTATCTTTCATAGTTCAGCCAGCCGGGGGTAGGTACTTTTTCCTCCACCAGAATCCGTGTAATGCTGGCGGCTCCACGCCCGTGTACAGCAAGGTCAAAAATCTTCTCTACAATCCAGCGTGTTTCCGGGTCGATCAGAAGATGACCTTTTTTGTCCGGGTCTTTTACATAGCCCAGCGGTGCATAGGCTCCATAGTGTGCGCCATTGGCAAATCTTGTGTGCATGGCAGCCTTGACCTTTTTGCTGGTCTGTCGGGCGTGCATTTCATTCAGGATGTTTAAGAACGGTGCAAGCTCGCTTTCTCCGTTGATGGTGTCCACATTGTCATTGATGGCAATGTAGCGTACTCCCTTGCTGGGGAAATAGATTTCCGTGTACTGACCGGTCAGGATATAGTTTCTTCCCAGACGGGATAAGTCCTTTGTGACAACGCAGTTGATTTTCCCGTCTTCGATGTCATCAATCATCCTTTGGAAACTTGGACGCTCGAAATTTGTCCCACTCCATCCGTCGTCAATGTACTCGTCTACAACGGTCAGCCCATGCTCTGCGGCATACTGTCTAAGCATCATGCGCTGGGTCTGGATACTGCCGCTTTCCCCCTGTAATTCATCGTCACGGCTCAATCTCAAATATAGTGCAGTGTTATAAATCGTTGTATTGTATGGTTGTTTCACGGTTAAAAATCCTCCTTCTAAAAGAAACAACCCACGCTTATACAATACTCGCTGGTACAAGTATATCATAAGCGTGGGCTGATTGACAGTCGTTATTCCGTATTTTTTCAGGAAGCGGCGGCAGCGTGCTGGATCACATCTTCCAGCAGGCTGTCAAGCGGCTTCCCATCCTGTGCGAAATGCTCCGATACCTTGATACGGACTTTCCCCATGACAAAATACTGGGTGCCGTCTTTTTCGGTAAGCAGGGTGCCGCTGTTTTTGTTATTGCTCTCGTTTTTGCTTTTTGCCATAGGCAGTTACCTCCATAAATGAAATATGCCCGACAAGGGAATGTCAGACAGGTGTACAGCCGCAGACTGTCTCCGTGTCAACCAAACCGTGTCAACCGGCAGAAAAGACTTTGAAAACAATCCATAGGCGCTCTATTATTACTTTTTACTTTTTCTTTGATTTCTTGGTTGACATGGTTGACAAAGGAGAGAAATGCCCCAAATATCAGGCTTTTCCCCGTCAACCGGCTGTCAACCAAAGCGTCAACCAAACTGTCAACCGGTGGCTTTTCAGAATGGAAGTTCCATTTGCCGGGCTTCTTCTTCCGTGATTTCCTGAAAACCGTCCCCCTCCGGCGGAGCTTGGTTGACACGCTCCCAGCCTTTTTGAGAACCGTATTTCTTATACCGCTTCGGGCTTTTGTAGGCTACCCAGCCCTGTATGATGCCGCCCGCAATGCCGGTATTCATAATCTCGCAGATTGCCCGTGTCTCCCAGTCTGCCGGGGAATTTAAGTTCCCCAGCGCTTCCTCATAAAGCTGCTTGGAACATACCCTGTCGCCGGTGTAGTCCTCCAAATAGGCGTAGATCATGCCGGCCTGTGTGTCTTCCTGCATAAAGTCCTGCTGGTGGGCGTTCAGGTATCGGTTCATTTCCATGCTGAATGACAGCTTATACTTCCCACTGCGATAAACCGTCATGGCTTCCGCCCACATCTGTTCGATATACGCCCTCGCCGCCGCTTCATCGTCCAGTATGTGAACCTCCGCCCGTTCCGGGTACACCGTCACGGGGAGAAAGCGCCGGTTGCCGGTGCGGTCACGGGGCAAAAAGTCCTGCCGGTTGGTCGTCCCTCCAAATACACATTGCCGCAGCCGGTCTGCCGGATGTGTCTCATACGGCACTTTGTAGGTTTCTTTCTGGCGGCTTAAGAATGACTTGATTTCCTCAATACTCTTGGCGTTGGCTGTGGCAATCATCTCCGACATCTCGATAATCCAATGCCCTTGCAGCTTGCGGTACACATTTTCATCGTCCAGCTTTTTCAAATCGTCTGAAAACCATTCGTCCCTGCCTGCCAGCAGCCGGAAAAAGGTAGATTTCCCGGCTCCCTGACCACCAACCAGACAGAGCATGACCTCAAACTTGCTCCCCGGTCTGAATACCCGCCGGATGGCTCCCAACAGGAACAGTTTCAAGGCTTCATAGGTGTATTCGTCCGTATCGGCTCCCAGAAAGTGATGCAGGGCGTAACGGATGCGCTCTGTGCCGTCCCATTGCAGGCTGTTCAGGTAATCCCTGACTGGATGGTAGCGGTTTTCATTGGCAACAATCTTGATGGCGCTCTGCACCTTTTTCTCGCTGGTAAGCCCGTAATTTTCTTCCAGATACAAAAGCAGGTAGTTCATGTCCATGTCGGTCAGCGTGGTACTGGTGCGCTCCCAGCCCAGCGGCTTCACAATGTCAATCTGCTCCGTCAAAAGGTTCAGGCGCAGCGCCCCGCGAAACAGAGGGTCACGCTGGAACACCGTCAGGCAGTTTCGGATGCTGTTCTTCACGCCGCCTTTCTGCGTCCCCTCTAATGTTTCCCGGATTTCTGCCGGTGTCTGCGCCGGTTCCATTGTGTCCATCGTCCTTTTGACCGCTTCCTGCGTTTCCGGCGGCAAGCTCTGAAATTCGCTGTTCAAGCCGCAACACCTCCTTTCCCTGTGCGGCGATCAATGCCGCTTTTTCTTCTATTTCTCCGTATAACAAAATATCCAAAAGGTATTCTGTGTAGCTTATCCTCTGCAACGCTTCCACAAAAAGAGGATGCCAGATGGCATCCTGCGGCTGTGGGGCGTGTGCTGTTTTCCAATGCTCCAGCAGGCGCAGATAATCGCATAGCACCCGGAAACAATACCGTTCCGTTTCCTGAAATCTCTGCTCCGCTGATTTTTGTCGGGGCTGTGACCTGTTGTGACGCTTCCTATCTGGCGGCGCATTGCCGGATTTCTCATAGGAAACGCCGAAGTCCTCCGCAAGCCTGACCGCAGCTTCCCGTTTCCCCAATCCATGCAGCAAAGCGGCAAAGTCGATCACATCCCCGGAAGCCCCGCAGCCGAAGCAGTAAAAGCGGCTGTCCACTTTCATGCTGGGCGTGCGGTCATTGTGGAATGGACAGCAGACCATGCCGTTTCTCCCCACCCGGATTCCATAGAATGAAGCAGCCTGCCGAGTGGTAACAGACTGTTTCACCGCTTCAAATACATTCAAATGCTCCCTCCATAAAAATACTGGTAGCGGTAAAGCTGCCGATTATATCATAGCTCCATCTCATGTTTCTTTCTCTGTACTGCCTGTGGCTGCTCCCTCCGGCGCAGTGCGGTATCTACGGCGTCCTGCACCTGCCGTAGCCGTATGACTTCCTCCCGGAGTGGCTTGTGCTGCGGAGACAGTTCGGCATACTCTGTTTTTAACTGTGCGTATTCCTGTTTCCATGCTTTCAGGGCAATGGGTTTTCCGTCCAGTTTTTCTTTCAAAATACGGCGGGCGGCATAAAACAGCCGTAACTCCGCATCGTGGGATGTTTCAAATTTCTCCCTCTGTTTCTTAAACTTGATATTGTTCAATTCCGTATGAACAGGTTTTAGCCGCTGGTAATTCTCGCCCTCCCGTATCAATTCCTGCAATTCCTTTATCCGGGCAGATTTCTTTTTCATGGAGTCGCTTAACGCTTCAAATTCTTCGTTGACAGAGGAAAGACGCTCCTGCAAATCCTCTAATGTGAGCAGCTTGTTTTCCGTCAGATAATTGACGGCTTCGGCAAACTGCTTTAAGTTTCCGGTTCTGGCTTTATTGCTCCATGCCCCTGCGTTGCGCTGGTTGTAATAAGCGATCAACAGGTCGGCAAGGCTCGGTGTCTGCGGTTTGGAAAGTTCTTCTTTTACCTCTGCCATCCAGACAAACAGGGCTTTGATCTTCTTCCTCACATCCTGCATGAGCCGGTTGGTGGCTTTAATCCAGCGGTTCAGTTCCCCTTTCTCGGTGCGGATGCCCTTTGCTTCCATCTGCCGGACATTAGCTCCCTCGTGGACAGTAGGTATCAGGTCAAGCCCCTGCCGCACATAGGAACGGTGGTCGATACGCACATCCAGCCCTTTTTCCTCAAATTTTGTATTAACGGCAGCCGCCCACTGCTCCCGCCAGTGTTCCAGCGTTTCCGGCTCATGCCAGTCTGTTGTATGGACAGCGTTAAACATATAATCGCCGTTTTTATCCCGGATTCGGTTTCCATCTTCATCAAGAAGATATTCCCGACGCTGTTTTTGTCCCCATGTGCCATCCGGGTTCAAAGGGCGCATGGTTGTCATCACATGAAAATGCGGGTTAGGGATGCCGCCGTCCTCTTTCTCCGGGCTGTGAAAAGCAAGGTCGGCAATCATGCCTTTTGTCACAAACTGCTCCTGTACGAACTTCCTCGCCAGCTCCATGTTTTCTTCCAGCGTCAATTCATTCTGCATGGCAATATCAAAGGAATAGGCAAGCTGTGCTTTTGGATGTTTCTCGCAGTTCTCCACAGCATTCCAGAGGGTCGCCCGGTCAAGATATATTTCCGGCGCATGGGGCGGCAGCATGATTTCCGAAGCGATCACGCCGCCCTTTTTGGTGTAGTCGCTGACTTCTCGATAGTAGCTGCTGTAAAGACGCTCCCCGGCTCGATAGGCTGCGCTGGCAATGGCGCTCTGACCGGCGCTGCGCTTGATCTGTGCGATTGAAAAATGATAAAGTGCTATCCTTAGTCACCGCCTTTCTCCTGCCCGGAAATACGGGCGTGGTTCTCTGTGGCAGACCGGATGAAATGCTCCGCCTGCGGCAGATTCAAAATGCTTTCCATGAGGGAATAAAATTCCGCTTCGGATAGCTCCTTTGTCTGTGGTGCAATGCTCTCAATAGCTGCCCCACGGGTAATCAGCCGGTGCGTCCTCTGTTTCCGGGAACCGCTTTCCAGATACGCCTGCCGGTTTTTCAAACGCTGCATTTTCCGTTTTTCCTGTTCCAGCAGGACAGTGGTTTTTTCATATTCCTGCTTCAACTGTTCCAAAGATTTTTCCATGTTCTCACATCCTTTGCTGATAAGATAAAGAAAGACCATCCGCAGACAGTCCGTGTGTCAGTGCTTCTATAAAACCCGATGAAAAGGGAAAACCGCAGAGCGGATTTCTCTTTGCGGCGAGTACACAGGGGATAGCCGCTTTAGCGGCGCAAGGGGGTGTAGCCACCTTGTCGGAGCGAAGCGAACGCAGACCTCGGATTGCTGATTTTATCAGCGGCAGAGGTAAGCTCCGCAGGACGCACGATACATGGTCTTTAGACTATGTATAGAAGTGCGCCCTTAGTTCCTAAGGGATTTTGCCGTTTCCGGCAGTTTTGTCCTTTTTCTTGGAACGCTTGGAAAGATACTTCGGGCAGTCAACCACAACCGCCCGGAAGCTCTGTTTACATTCGTGCTGGCATTTCCGGCACAGTTCGTTGTAAGTGATACGGCTGCGGTCATTTAAGAAGAAAGACCATTCCAGCCGCCGCTTGTTGCTCATTCTTGCCATAACCGGCTCCTTTCTCCATTTCTACCTGATGTACACAGATAGGCTGTTTTGGTGTAGCGTTTCGGTATCATTTTTAAGTTTTTTTCCCTCTGTATGCTCCTTTGGAAAGTGCGGCAGTATTGCAGTCAGGGAATGATACCTCACGCTTATTTGTCGCTTCTCGGTACGGTTTCGGAGCCTTTTGCCATCCATTCAAAGAAAGCAATTTTGCTGACCTTGATAAGCCTACCCCTGCGGAACGCCGGAAAGCCGGGTGTGTGTACTAGCTCATAGGCGCTCGCTCTTGAAATTCCCATAATCCGCTGAATGTCCGCTACATCCAGAACCAGCGGTAAATCCTCATAGCTGTTCAATCTCTTTTTATCGTTCATTCTGTTCCTCCCATAAATCAAATAGGTTAAAATGCTTCCTGTTGCCGTTCTCCCCAAAATCCGTTTTCCTGCCCCATTCCTGCGGTGTTTCCCTGCATTGGTGCGCCGGATGCGTCACTTCTCCTGCCGGTCATATCCCTTTTGGACGGTCATTCACTTGTCAAGGTACTGTGTGGCACGAAATTACCAACTGCAATCATCATAGCGGACTATCCTTGACAAAACAATGCTTCTGCGATACCATGAGTGTAACGGATATAACTAAATTATATAATTACCATAGACAAAGGCAGGGGATAGGGATGGAGAATCAGTTTATACGGCATGAGCCATGTTTTGAGAGGATTTTGTTTGTCCTGACGCTGGACAGGAAGAAAATGAAAGAGCGGATTTTGATTGGGGAAGAACAGCAGATCCGCTTCCGGCTGAACGGGAGCCAAAACGCAGAGGTGCTTTGTGATATGACACGCCCGCTGGGAACTTTTTTGATAAACTTTGAGCGTGACACGGACAGAGACTGGAACTTATACGGGCTTTCTCCGCTGCGGCAAGCCCTCCACTCCAACCGATGGAAACAGCCGGAGCTGGAACAGGCGGCAAGCGAATTTCTTTGGGAGAAATATCTTAGCAATGACCCTCTGAAAATGTATGTGGCGTTCCGTATCTGGAACAGCTATCTGCTTGCCAGAGAACCCCGTGACCGTAACACTGCCTGTGACCGCTTCATGGATAAAATGAGCAGACTGACCGGGGTATTCCAAAACGAATCCATGAGCTTTGACAGGGAGACAGGAAAACCGAAACATTTTCAAGCTGGCAGCCTTTATTTCAAAGGCGCACCATCAGAAGATACCCGACTTGACCTCTGGTTTCCGGACAACCGGCGCACAGAAGAATGTGTGTCTGCCTATGCGTCCCTCTACCCGTTGATTACCTATTATCTGAACCGGCTGAATGACTGGGGGCTTTGCTTCCGGCAGTGCAAGGTCTGTGGGAAATATTTTCTGGCAAAGAGCCAGCGGTATGAACTGTGCAGCGACAAGTGCCGAAAAGCACAGGCGCTTCAAAACAAGCGGGAATTTGACGAAAGGGCAAGAGAAAATAACTATGACCTGCTTTATAAAAATGAATGCCAGAACTGGCGCAACAAAATAAACCGGGTAAAAAATACCGCAGGCTTTCCGGCTGACCGTCTGGAAAAAATACAGGCTGCCTTTTCCGACTTTAAGAAAGAAGCCTTGCAGAGAAAAAAGGCTGTAAAAACAGGAACAGCCAGCCCGAAAGAATTTACGGACTGGCTGTATCAGCAGAGTAATGTAATTGTGGAGCTGACGGATTATTAAAACTTAGCCTATCGTTCTAATGCGCTCTATAATTGAGTGCTGTTGCAAAGATTTCTTTTGATATACTGATACTACATGATAGACCATCACAACCGCAGCAAAGTATAAAAGCACAAAAAGAACTGGGAAGTGATATTCAAAGTATGAAAGTCCGGGAATTTTTGATATTTGGGTACAAAGCAGCAATCCGATTGGTATGCCTAAAATGCAGCTTCCTATAAAACTTCCAACCAGATAGATGAAACTTTCCGACTGCTGTACTTTTCGCAACTGCAATTTTGTCATACCTGTAGCTTCCAGTAGTGCATAGTCGTGTCTTCTGGCAATGGCATTTGTAATGCTGGTATTCAGCATATTTATAAATGAAAACAGACTAATAAGCACCACCAAAACTGTAATGATGACTTTCGCATTATGGAAGTAATCTTCCAATGCCATAACATCATCAGCCAAAACAGACACATCAACTCTGTCGTCATCTATAAAAATTTCTTTGATTATCTCTGTTGCTACGTCTTTTCCGTTATCATCCAAACAAATATACCATGCAAGCGTACAATTCATTTCTGACAGTGATTTCATATTTTCACCACTTGTATAAATAACAAGCCCAGTATCGCTGTTTTCTACAAATCCGCTTACAACTAACTCCACTTCTTTTTGACCATATCCTGTATCTATGATATACGGCAGATAATCTCCAACTTGAAGCTGCATATTCAGTTTCTGATAATAAGGAGACTGTCTATTGATAGCAACAGGAATTGCTCCATTCTGTAATTCATGACTTGGTTGCATACCCTCAACAATTTCATTTTTAAATGTTTCTGGATTTACAGCATTTTCAATGGACAGTTCAAATTTTTCCCCCTCTGAATTTGTCAGAATGCCGTCCAGCATATACAATTCATAAACATCTTTTACACCTGAAATGTTATACAATTTTTGCTTTTTTTCTTCTGTAAATGGTGTAGATTTCATTAAATCATAGGTGGATTCTTCATCAGCCGTTGAATTTAGTAGTACAAATACATCACTATTTCCCTGGTAAGGTTGTGACGCAAGTCTTTCGGGATTTATCGCATTCAATATTGAAAAAACACCGAACATTAAAATCCCACTCATAATGAGAGATAAAAATGTATAGGCAGCTTTCTTTCTATTGGCTCTACAATACATCCACCCGATTCTTATAGGCGTAAGTTTACGCTTTGCCCCAACACTTCTAAAATAGTTTGTTGCCTGTGTATGTTGTGCTTCTATTGGTGATGTAGATGCAGCCATTTTCGCTGGTGCTTGAAAAGCCAAAGCTGTGATAATCCAAATAAATATGCCGGAGATTACCGCACATACAATGCTTGGTATCCAGTAAAAATGAAGTGGTAAAACTATGTTTACCAGAAAACCGATGACTGTTCCCAACACAATGCAAGGTTTTGCTATTTTGTCACGTTCTTTCTTGACCACTGATTTAATTTGCTGGTATGTTGCGCCGATTGCCCGTAATTGTGCAAATTCATGTACTCGTTGCAGTACAGATACATAAAGAATATTTTTGACAGCCAGCCCTGCCGTACAAAGAAGTACAATAACAATTCCTAAAACAGTTCCTACTGCTTCAGTTGTATTATTTACATGGGCGATCTGCTGCGTACTAAGCGTTGCATTGCACAAAAGAATACCAGAAAAGCTCAACAGAAATGCCGCAATCAAGATGATAACTCTGATTAGAAATGTCCTATTCTTTTCAGAGAATACACTCTTTTCAGCAATCCTTTTCTCTATTCTCTCTGTATCATTTTCAAAAGGATAATTCATAATTCCCACCTCCTTTAACCTACAATTTTGCCATCCTCAATCCGCACAATGCGGTCTGCGAGCTGGGCAATCTCGTTATTGTGAGTAATCATTACAATGGTCTGATTAAATTCTCCGCTGGTACGTTTCAAAAGCCCTAACACATCTGCACTGGTCTTGCTGTCGAGATTTCCAGTCGGTTCGTCAGCAAGGACAATCGCCGGCTTTGTAATTAAAGCTCGTGCAATCGCTACACGCTGCTGTTGACCGCCTGAAAGATTGTTTGGCATATTTTCCAGCTTATCTTCTAAAGCCAGCATATACACAACTTCGTCCATAAATTTCTTATCTACGGTATCACCATCCAATTCCACAGGCAGGGCGATGTTTTCATATACATTCAAAATCGGAACCAGATTGTAGTTTTGGAAAATAAACCCTATGTTACGACGGCGGAAAATTGTCAATTCATCATCATTCTTTTTCGCAAGTTCTTCCCCCCGTACAATCACGCTGCCGGAAGTGGGGGTATCAAGTCCTCCCATCATGTGGAGTAACGTAGACTTGCCGCTGCCGGAAGTTCCAACTACGGCAACAAATTCTCCCTGTTCCACAGTAAAATTTACACCATCAAGGGCACGAGTGATGTTTGGTTCTGTGCCGTAATACTTCTTTAAGTCGATTGTTTGTAAAATGCTCATATTCAAATGCTCCTTTCAAGGCTTTCTACCTGTTGATGAAGTCATTGTAAACCACAAATGTTACACAAATGTCCGAGGTAGGAAAAATTTTTATCGAAAATCGAGATGAAATGTTACAACGCTCGGACATTTCAAAAAAAGTGGCTGTATCTTACCTTACAGGAAGCATAATAGAAAATTCTGAGCCTTGCCCCAGCTCTGAAACGACCTTGATATAGCCCCCTTGCCTTGTTACAATCTCACGAGCCAAATACAAACCTATTCCCACACCCTGTTGATCGTGTACTTCTTCCTCACGATAGAAGCGCCGAAAGATGGCAGCCTGATTGCTTTCTGAAATGCCCCTGCCGGTGTCGGTCACTTTGACCTCTACGTACATTTCCCACTGAACCACTGATACAGAAATCTTTCCACCTGACGGAGTGTATTTTACTGCATTGTCCAGCAGATTGAAAAGGGCTTCGCTTGTCCACTTGCTGTCATGGGAGATTATCAAATTTTCCGGGCAATCCACGGATACAGCAATTTCTTTTTTCTCTGCGGCATATACAATACTGCTCATAGCTTGTGCAAGCGTATGGAATAAGCTGCTGTCTTTCTTTTCTAATCGTATTGCTCCGGTTTCTAACCGGGATGTTTTAACCAGTGCTTGGAACAGAAAATCCAGTTTATCAGTCTGACTGCGTATGCCTTGCAAAAAGTCCATCCGTTCTTCTTCTGAAACAGGCTTTGTTAAAAGTGTGTCCGTTACCATTTGCAAATTGCTGACAGGCGTTTTGACTTGATGCGAAATATCAGAAATCAGCATTTGAAGCTCCTGTCGTTCCATGTCTACCTTGTGCCGATTTTCCTGCATAATCTCATACAACCGGATTAAGCGGTGGTTGATACGGGCAAAAAGAGTTTCACTATCATTTGACTTTTGTAATTCCTCGTTTCCATCAATCATGTTGTCCAGCGTCCGGCACAAATTAGAAGTAAAATGAGAAAGGCGTTTTCCAAAAGACAGCACCAATAGCCAAATCCAGAAAAATGCACAGAGTGTCAATGTTCCACCTGCTATGAAAATTCGTATATCCTGCATTATACCGCCGAGAATACCGG
Organism: Faecalibacterium sp. AF28-13AC; assembly: GCF_003478405.1. Lineage (NCBI taxonomy): Bacteria > Bacillati > Bacillota > Clostridia > Eubacteriales > Oscillospiraceae > Faecalibacterium > Faecalibacterium sp. AF28-13AC. The sequence goes on from NZ_QUFG01000016.1 coordinate 43,906, forward strand.
TAATTACCAGCATAGAGAAAACCATGCCAGCACTAATCAGTCTACAAATTTTCTTAGCAGAAAGGTTATTCAGTTTCATTTCTTTTCGCCTCCTGTCCATTGATACCCCATACCGTAAACCGTTTTGATATATGTGTCGCCATCCGCTTCAATCTTACTGCGAATGCGGCTGATAGAAGTAGTAAGGGTATGTTCATCTACATATTTTTCATCAATGTCCCACAGCCTTTCCAAAAGTTGTTGGCGGGTAAGTACCTGCTTCGGATTTTTAAGAAATAGGTTCAGCATTTTATATTCCATCGCAGAAAGCGCTAATGGTTTCCCGTTCAAACTTGCAAATTGTTCCGAAAAATCCAGAAACAGGCTACCATCCTCGTAAATATCCTTAGCTGGTTTGTGATGTTCCAACATAGCGAACATGGCTTTGATCTTTCGCTGCAAAGCACTAATCGAAAAAGGTTTCGTGATATAATCCACTGCACCAGCTTCATATCCTCGTATCTGATCGCTTTCCTGATCGTTGGCAGTTAGAAATATAACTACTGTATCAGGATGCTCTGGCTTGATAAGACGGCATAGGTCATAACCATTTCCGTCTGGTAAATTTATATCCAGCAATACCAAATCAAAAATGTTTGTTTTTAATGATTCAGCGGCTGTCCTTGCATTCAGAACAGAAGTTATTGTGTAACCGTCCAATTCCAAATTATAAGTAAGCGTTTTATTCAAAAGATTATCGTCTTCGACAATTAAAATCTGCTTCATATTGTCACTTCCTTTTCTTTTTGCAGATAGTATAACAGGCAAATGTCCGAGAATTGTTACAAGGACAAATATATTTATTATTTTACAGCTTTTTTCTGTGTACTGCAATTTTATATAAAGAAAGGACAGCAGTGTCAAATTGCTGTCCTTACGGCTTATTATAGCTGGTAGTGTATAAGCGTGGGTTCATCATATTTGGTGTGGTATCTTTAACTATGGGAAACTCCGCCCTCCCACTTCGAGACAGCCTGACGCGAAACGTTCAACTGATCGGCAAGCTCTTCCTGGCTCCATCCATTCTGGCGGCGGAGAAGGGCAATTTTTTCGGCTAAGATCATCGTGTTCTCTTTTCTGCCGCAGGGCGGCGTATCAATGGATTCCGGCGGACGTCCTCTATGCTGTTATCATAGCAGATTTTCCAGTTGACAACCACCAATTGCGGCTTGAAATTTGTCAACCAGCGGTTGCAGCCACGCAAAAACCGCCTGCACCCAGCATCATCGCATGGGCACAGGCGGTTTTGTTTCTACCATTTGTTACTTCAGCAGATTGTTATCCGTAAAGTAGTCGATCCGCATGGACTTGCGGACATCGGCGAGGGTGGCGGCGGCGGTCTGTTCGGCCACGGCGCTGCCTTCCTTCAGGATCTCCACGACTTCCGGCAGGCGCTGCTCCCACTCCTTGCGGCGGGTGCGGATAGGCTCCAGTTCGGCCTGCATGACGGCATTCAGGAACTTCTTGATCTTCACATCGCCCAGGCCGCCGCGCTGATAATGCGCCTTGAGCTCGTCGAGGTTCTGGTACTCCGGCAGGAACTCGGCGAAGTGCTCCGGGCGGCTGAACGCATCCAGATAGGTGAAGACGGGGTTGCCCTCCACCTTGCCGGAGTCCTGCACCCGCAGATGGCCGGGGTCGGTGTACATGGACATGATCTTCTTCTTGATGTCCTCTGGTTCATCGGACAGGTAGATGCAGTTGCCCAGAGACTTACTCATCTTGGCCTTGCCGTCAATGCCCGGCAGGCGCAGGCAGGCGTGGTTGGACGGCAGCAGGATCTCCGGCTCGGTCAGCGTCTCGCCGTAGACGGCGTTGAACTTGTGGACGATCTCGCGGCACTGCTCCAGCATGGGCATCTGGTCCTCGCCTGCCGGGACGGTGGTGGCGCGGAAGGCGGTGATGTCGGCTGCCTGGCTGATGGGATAGGTGAAGAAGCCGACTGGGATGCTGGTCTCAAAGTTCTTCTGCTGGATCTCGGCCTTGACGGTGGGGTTGCGCTGCAGGCGGGACACCGTGACAAGGTTCATATAATAGAAGCTCAGCTCGGTCAGTTCCGGCACCATGGACTGAATGAAGATGTGGGCCTTGGCGGGGTCGATGCCCACGGCCAGATAGTCCAGCGCCACCTGCAGGATGTTCTGGCGCACCTTCTCCGGGTTGTCGGCGTTGTCGGTCAGCGCCTGCGCATCGGCGATCATGATGTAGATCTCATCGAACTTGCCGGAATTCTGCAGGCGGACGCGCTCTTTCAGGGAGCCGACGTAGTGGCCCACATGCAGGCGGCCTGTGGGGCGGTCGCCGGTCAAAATGATCTGTTTCATAACTAGTCTCCTTCTTTTTCAGGCCCGCCTTTGTACAACCTCTCCGTCAATGCTTCGCATTGCCACTTTCCCTGGTAGGGGAGGCTCTGGCGTATCCCGATCGTTCCCGGTTTTGCCAAGGGCATCCCTGTCCGGGGAGCTGGACGCCGCAGGCAGCCTGAGCGGTTCATCTTTTTATAAGTATATCCCCTGTGCATTTTTCTGTCAACAAAAGGGTCAAAACAAAAAGAAAAAGCGATGGAAAACTTCCATCGCTTTGCTGGCGCCTCTTGCCTGACTCGAACAGGCGACACCCTGATTAACAGTCAGGTGCTCTAACCGACTGAGCTAAAGAGGCATCTATATAAAACGGCGTAGAGCCGTTTTACTACTATAAAATGGTGACCCGTACCGGAATCGAACCGATGTTAAAGGCGTGAGAGGCCTCTGTCTTAACCGCTTGACCAACGGGCCATACGTCCATTTTGCATCGGGTGTTCGCTCCCGACTCGATTATTTTAGCACAGCAGCCGCTCTTTGTCAACAGGAAATTTCAAGTTTTTTCAAAAAATCAGAAAAACCTCCGGGCGCCCGTTTTCACGACCCCCAGCAGCACATCCAGATACAGCCCGACGACGCTTTCCACCTCGCCCATCTCCATGCTCTGGCGCTGGGGCAGACCGGCCAGCCGCCCGCTGTACAGACACTTGAGCTGGGGCATGGCCGCGTAATCGTTGGGGCGCATGAGGGTGCTGTGCCGGGGCAGGTCCAGCGAGCCGCTCTTCTGCAGCACCTCGCTGACGAACTGGGAGCAGAAATAGTGGCGGCGGCGGTTCCAGCGAATGTGCAGTGCACAGAGCAGCAGCCCCACCGAGTTGAAGCGGTAAAGCTCGCCGTGGTTCATCATGTGGTCGGCGCGGCGCTTGGCGCGGGCATAGGCCTCATCCGTCACCTCCAGCGCATAGAGCGCACAGGGGATATTCTCCCGCAGCCGGAAGACGCCCCGGTTGAGGTATTCCCGGCTGGGCCCCGCCGGGAACATGGTGTAGCCGTTTTTCCGGGTGGAGCTGTACAGGGTGGTCAAGTCCTCATCAAAGGCGAGGGAGATATGGGTATACTCCGCCCCGGTCAGTGCGTACACCAGATTCGAAACCAGCGTTCCCGAACGGGTCAGAAAGATATAAAGTGTTTTCATAGATGTACCGGTTCTCCCCCCAAAATTCCAAACTGTGGATGTGTTGATTTTACGTTGTTTTTACAGTATAACATAAACTAAGTTTCTTTGCCAGTGAAAAACGCGAAAAATCGGCGAAAATTTTTCTTCCACCGTTTGGAGGAGCCTTTCTGTCCGGAATACGGTTCCGCGTTTGATTTTATTGCATTTACCGGCGCACGTTCCGGCGGCAGCCCCTGCCGCCCGGCCGCTTCCATTTGTTAAAGTTTTATCAAAATTTCGTTTTTGGAAAAATCGCTTTATTTTCTTTACCGGGAAGGGACTGTTTTTTCATGAAATGTCTGCAATTCCATCCGATTCTTAATGAAATTTGTTGTTTCTAACCGAAAGATTTGTCCTATTTGGTTGATTTTGGAGTCATTTTATGTATAATGGTATACAGGAGAATACGCATCTGTATTTCTTCATCGCCCGCGCTGCCTTTTGGCTGAGGTGCGCGCGACGCGCGATCAGAATTTGATCTGAACGAAAGAAGAGGTATAAGTATCATGGCAAAGGTAGATCTGAGCAAGTATGGTATCACCGGCACGACGGAGATCGTGTACAACCCCTCTTACGAGCAGCTGTTTGAAGAGGAGACCAAGACCGGTCTGGAAGGCTTCGAGAAGGGCCAGGTCAGCGAACTGGGCGCTGTCAACGTCATGACCGGCATCTACACCGGCCGTTCCCCCAAGGATAAGTTCATCGTCATGGACGAGAACTCCAAGGACACCGTGTGGTGGACCAGCGACGCATACAAGAACGACAACCACCCCGCTTCTGAGGAAGCCTGGAATGCCGTCAAGGAGATCGCAAAGAAGGAGCTGTCCAACAAGCGCCTGTATGTGGTCGACGCCTTCTGCGGTGCCAACAAGGACACCCGCATGGCCGTTCGTTTCATCATGGAAGTGGCCTGGCAGGCACATTTCGTGACCAACATGTTCATCAAGCCCACCGCTGAGGAGCTGGCTAACTTTGAGCCGGATTTCGTTGTTTACAACGCATCCAAGGCCAAGGTCGAGAACTACAAGGAGCTGGGCCTGAACTCTGAGACTGCTGTTATGTTCAACATCACCAGCAAGGAGCAGGTCATCGTCAACACCTGGTACGGCGGCGAGATGAAGAAGGGCATGTTCTCCATGATGAACTACTTCCTGCCGCTGAAGGGCATCGCTTCCATGCACTGCTCTGCCAACACCGATAAGGAGGGCAAGAACACCGCCATCTTCTTCGGTCTGTCCGGCACCGGCAAGACCACCCTGTCCACCGACCCCAAGCGCCTGCTGATCGGCGACGACGAGCACGGCTGGGATGACAACGGCGTCTTTAACTTCGAGGGCGGCTGCTACGCAAAGGTCATCAACCTGGACAAGGACTCCGAGCCTGATATCTACAACGCCATCAAGCGCAACGCTCTGCTGGAGAACGTTACTCTGGATGCTGAGGGCCACATCGACTTCGCGGACAAGAGCGTCACCGAGAACACCCGTGTGTCCTACCCCATCGACCACATCCAGAACATCGTCCGCCCCATCTCCTCTGCACCCGCAGCCAAGAACGTCATCTTCCTGTCTGCTGACGCATTCGGCGTTCTGCCCCCGGTCTCCATCCTGACCCCGGAGCAGACCCAGTACTACTTCCTGTCCGGCTTCACTGCAAAGCTGGCAGGCACCGAGCGCGGCATCACCGAGCCCACCCCCACCTTCTCCGCCTGCTTCGGCCAGGCCTTCCTGGAGCTGCACCCCACCAAGTATGCTGAGGAGCTGGTCAAGAAGATGCAGAAGAGCGGCGCCAAGGCTTATCTGGTCAACACCGGCTGGAACGGCACCGGCAAGCGCATCTCCATCAAGGATACCCGCGGTATCATCGATGCCATCCTGAGCGGCGCCATCAACGAGGCTCCCACCAAGAAGATCCCCTACTTCGACTTCGAAGTTCCCACCGAGCTGCCCGGCGTTGATCCCGCCATCCTGGATCCCCGCGACACCTATGCAGATGCTTCCCAGTGGGAAGAGAAGGCAAAGGACCTGGCTGGCCGCTTCGTCAAGAACTTCGCCAAGTACGAAGGCAACGAGCACGGCAAGGCTCTGGTCTCCGCAGGCCCCCAGCTGTAAGCGCTGACCCCCGCATTTTTCTTCTGAACTCCATATAAATGAGGCCCCCGCCGCGTGTTCATTGACCGAGCACACGGCGGGGGTTTTTGCGTTCCAGCGCGGGTAAACGAAGCGTCGGTTGCGTTTTGGAGCCGGGTATGCTATCCTGTCCTCAAAGGATGTGAACCGTATGAACGCCAAAGATTTCGGGGCCTTTCTGGCCCGGACCCGCAAGGCCTGCGGGCTGACGCAGGCCGACCTGGCCGCACAGCTGCATGTGACCGACAAGGCCGTCAGCCGCTGGGAACGGGGCGTCGGTCTGCCGGACATCAACACGCTGGAACCACTGGCGGACGCACTGGGCCTGACGCTCTCCGACCTGATGCACTGCCGCGACCCGCAGGAAGCTCCTCTGTCAAACGCCGAACCCACACTGGAAGATTTCCTGACCATGCTCCGCCGTCCGCACAGCATCGACTGGCACTCCGTCCGGGCCGCGCTGTTCTGCCTGAGCATTCTGCTGGCCGTCTGGGGCGTATGCTTCCACCCCGGTGTTCTTGCCGTTCACTGGCACGGCCTTGGCAATGGAGATTTCCGAGCGGATGGCTGGATGCAGTCTATCCTGATCTTTCCGTTGCTTCTGGCGCTGGAGTGTTTCTTCCTGAACCTTTGGCGTCTCTTTGAGCAGACCGGATATTTTCGCCACTGGGGCGAGTCGGATACAGTCCTTACAAATTCGCTGGCTCTTCTCTCCCCCGGTGTCCGCCTTGTAAAGTTCGCACTGGATTATTTCTTCTTTTTCTGCTGTGGACTGACGGTGCCGTTTTGTGAGTTCCTCCTGATCGTGATGAATTGATCTTCCAGATACAAAATGAGCCTTTGCGTTTTCTGCAAAGGCTCATTTCTTATTTTCCTCTTTACTTCGCCGCCTCGAACTCGGCTTCGATCTCCGCCGAGGGAGCCGGGGTGACCAGGCTGACGACAACGCAGACGACGAGCGAGGTCAGGAAGGCGGGCAGCAGCTCGTAGATGCCGAACACACCGCCCAGTGGGCTGATGAGGTACTTCCAGACGAAGACCATCAGACCTCCGGCCAGCATCCCGGCCAGTGCGCCCTGCCAGTTGCAGCGCTTCCAGAACAGCGCACAGAGCATCACCGCGCCGAATGCGCCGCCGAACCCGGCCCACGCAAAGCTGACGATGCCAAAGACGCTGGAATCCGGGTCGCGGGCCAGCACCACGCCCACCACGCTGACGCACACGATGGTCAGGCGGGCGGCGAACAGGCTCTGCTTCTCGCTGAGCTTGAGGTGCGCGAACTCCTGCAAAATGTTCTGGGAGACGCTGGACGCCGCTGCGAGCATCTGGCTGTCGGCAGTGGACATGGTCGCGGCCAGGATACCGGCCAGGATGAGGCCCGCCAGCACGGCGGCCAGTGCGCCGTGGGCGCTGATGAGGCTGGCAATGCGGACGATGAGGGTCTCACTGGTCGAGCCGCTCAGGAACTCCAGCGCGCCCGCCCTGGTCATGCCGAGGCCCACCATGCCGATGACGATGGAAGCCGTCATGGCGATGACCACCCACACCGAGGCGATGCGGCGGCTCAGGACCAGCTTTTTCTCGTCCTCAATGGCCATGAAGCGGAGCAGGATGTGAGGCATTCCGAAGTAGCCCAGACCCCACGCCATGGTGGACACGATGTCCAGCAGGCTGTACGAGGTGGCTGTGTTGGTGTCTGCATTGTGGCTGGCCAGCATGGTCAGGTAGCCGGGCAGGCTCTGCGCATTGGCGACCACAGCGTCCCAGCCGCCTGCCACGCCCACACCGTAGACCAGAACGGCGATGAGCGCCAGCGACATGACGATGGACTGGATGAGGTCGGTGGTGGTCACGGCGCGGAAACCGCCCAGGATGGTGTACCCCACGATGACGAGGGCCGAGACCAGCATCGCCGCCATGTAATCCACGCCGAACAGGCTGTGGAACAGCTTGCCACAGGCCGCAAAGCCCGATGCCGTGTAGGGCACAAAGAAGACGATGATGATGACCGCGCCCAGTGCATTGAGCAGGTTGCGCTGGTCATGGAACCGCAGCGATAAGAACTGCGGCACCGTGATGGCGTCCAGGTTGGCCGAGTACCGCCGCAGCCGCCGGGCCACGATGAGCCAGTTCAGCCAGGTGCCCAGCGCCAGACCGATGGCCGTCCAGCCAGGGGACGCGATGCCGCTCAGGTACGCAAGGCCGGGCATTCCCATCAGCAGCCAGCTGGACATATCGCTGGCCTCGGCGCTCATGGCCGTGACCAGCGGGCCCATCTTGCGGCCGCCCAGGTAAAAATCGGTGCTGTCGTTGTTGGACTTGCTGTAGGCAAATCCAACAAGCAGCATCGCCGCCAGATAGACAACGATGGTAACAATGATACAGAGATTGCTCATATTCCTTTCCTCCTCTACTTTCCCATTTGGAAGGATGTTTTGATTTTACCACAGTAAAGCATCAAAGTGCAAGGTTTTTTGAAAACTTCGGCCCTATTGGCAAAAAATCCGCGTCCGGCGCACAGAAAACCCGCAAAACGACCACAACGCGCCCGCCGTTCCCCGCTCCACTCGCGCTCCTTCTGCGGGGCGGAACGGCCCGGCACAACAAAACGCCCGGTTCCTGTGCGGCACCGGGCGTTTTGTCTTTATGGAGAAATGAAAATGATGAAGGTGGATGGCTGTTTTCAGTTCTTCTTGGCTTCGCCTTCGGGGAAGATGATCTTGTTGACGAAGAAGAAGATGATCATCGAGATGCCGCCGTTGAGCACGGTGGTGCCGATGTTGTAGATGAAGTCGGGCACCAGCAGACCGGCCACCGCGACCCAGATGCAGTTGATGGAGTTGACGATGCAGGTGATGACGCAGAACGCCAGCACGTACCAGCCGATCTGCTTGGCCAGATTGCCCTTGCTGCGGAACACAAAGCTGCGCTGGATGGGGAAGTTGATGCACTCACCCACGATCATGGCGACCATGTAGGCGCAGAAGTAGGGCAGGCCGCCGTGGGCAGCGTCATAGCCGAGGATGTTCCACTTGAAGGTCTCGCCGAAGAGGGTGATGTCGATGCCCGGCCAGCCGAAGTCCACCACCGGCAGGCTTGCAAAGGCCTTGGGCAGGAATTGCAGCAGCAGGTACTTGAACACCGTGATGAGGTTGGAGACGATGACGAACAGACCGCCCTCGCGCACCCACTTGGCAGCGGCGGGGTGTTTGGCCGCAAAGTTGTTCCAGAAATTCATAGCAGTTCTTCCCTTTCAGCTGTTTTTCAGGCGTTTTTCCATCGCGCCGTTCTGGGCGATGTTCTTCACAGCCTCCACGATGACCCGCAGCAGACCGATGATCCAGAAGCCCTGCGCTTCCATCACGATGCCGTCTACCATGCCCATGCTGATGGCGCCGTTGGTCATCTTGGCCAGCGCGCGCAGCGGCATGTTGTACTGGAACAGGATGTTCAGGTCCGGCTTGCCGCGCTGGATGCTCCGCTTGAGCAGCAGGCCCAGCACCGCCGCCACGAGCCAGCCCAGCGGGCTGCGGCCGTGGCCCAGCTCGCCCAGCGTCATGTTGCGGTCGATCCGGATCTTGTCCTCCGGGATGGGACGGCCCAGCAGGGCGGCGAACTCGGCATCCGGAACGCTGGTGATCTCGCCCGTCCTGTAATGAGGCAGATCCACGCTCTGGTAGGGGTCCGGCGCACCGGAGCCCAGCACCACGACATCCGCCGTCAGGCGGATGTCGGCGCTGGAAGCGCCCACGCGGAGCTGATAGCTGCCGCCCTCGACCTCCCAGCGGTCGGTGGCCACATTCCAGTAGCGGTAGGCCTTGTCGTCCAGCGGGATGGAGACGGTCTTGCTCTCGCCCGCTTCCAGCCAGACCTTGGCAAAGCCCTTGAGCTCCTGTGCGGGGCGGAAGACTTTGGCGTCGGGCTTGGCGACGTAGAGCTGGACGATCTCGGCACCGGCGCACTTGCCGGTGTTGGTCACGGTCAGGGTCACGCCCTCCGGTGCGGCCTTGAGGTCTTTGTAAGCAAAGGTGGTGTAGCTCAGGCCATAGCCGAAGGGGAAGGCCACGGGTCTGCCTGCCGTCTCAAAGTAGCGGTAGCCCACATACAGACCCTCGCGGTACTGGACGGTGCGGCCCTCGCCTGCGAAGTGGTCTTTCACCGGGGAATCGCTGTAAGCATTGGCCCAGGTCTCGGCCAGCTTGCCGCCGGGGCAGACCGTGCCGGTCAGCACGTCCACCAGAGCGCCCGCACCGGCCTGACCGCCCAGGCAGCCGTAGACCAGCGCCTTGCAGTCTTTGAGCCACGGAGTCTCCAGCGAGGAGCCTGCGCTGAGCAGGACGACCACGTTGGGGTTGACAGCAGCGACCGCAGCCAGCAGATCCAGCTGGTTCTGCGCCAGCTTCATGTCCATCCGGTCGAGGCCCTCGCTCTCCTTGATCTCGTCCAGACCCATGCAGAGCAGGACGACGTTGGCGTTCTGCGCCAGCGCGACGGCTTCCTTCTTCAGGGCCTCGTCGGCCTTGCCCTGGCGGTCAAAGCCCTGGGCATAGCCGACATTGGCCAGGCCGCTCTCGGTCAGGCAGTCCAGGAAGGAATCCACCTGGATGGAGTTGACGGCGCTGGAACCGGCGCCCTGATAGCGGGGCGTCCTGGCAAAGTCACCGAGGACAGCGATTTTCTCGCCTTTTTTCAGCGGCAGCAGCGCGCCCTCGTTCCGGAGCAGAACGATGCTCTGGGCGGCGGCGCGGCGGGCCAGCGCATGATGCGCGGCGGCGTCAAAGGTGCGGGGTGCCTTTTCGACGGCGGCCTTGGTGTCGAGCACCAGTTCCAGCAGCTCGTCCAGCCGGGCGTCCACGTCGTGTTCCGAGATCCTGCCGCTCTCCACAGCCTTCATCAGTTCGCGGACGGAATCGTCGCCGGGGAACGGCATCTCCAGCGTGGAGCCGTTCTTCACGCCCAGTGCATGGTCGTTGGAGCCGCCCCAGTCGGTGACGACCGCGCCGTCGAAGCCCCAGTCCCGGCGCAGGATATCCTGTAACAGGTGGGCGTTCTCGTTGGCGTATGTGCCGTTGACGAGGTTGTAGGAGGACATGATGGTCTTGGGCTTTGCCTCTTTGACCACGATCTCAAAGCCGGTCAGGTACAGCTCGCGCAGGGTGCGCTCATCCACGATGGAGTCGCTGGCCATGCGGCGCAGCTCCTGGCTGTTGACGGCAAAGTGCTTGGGGCAGGCCGCGATGCCGTTCTTCTGGATGCCGCGGACATAGCCTGCGGCCATCTTGCCCGCCAGATAGGGGTCCTCCGAGAAATACTCAAAGTTGCGGCCGCACAGCGGGCTGCGCTTGATGTTCAGGCCGGGGCCCAGCAGCACTGAGACCTCCTGTGCTGCGGCCTCTTCGCCCATAGCCTCGCCGACGGCCTCGCCCAGGGCGGGGTCCCAGCTGTTGGCCACGGTGGCCGAAGTCGGGAAGCAGGTGGCCGGCACACTGGGGTTCAGGCCCAGGTGGTCTGCCGCACCGGCCTGCTTGCGCACACCGTTGGGGCCGTCCGACAGGGTGATGGACGGGATGCCCTTGCCCGGCAGGGCGCGGGTGTCGAACACCGTGCCGCCGCTCAGCAGCGCACATTTCTGCTCCAGATCCAGTGTTTGAATGATGTCTGCGTGTTTCATCGCAATTTCCTCTTTGTTTCCTGAGCAGGGCAAAGGCCCGCTGTTTCTTTGCAGCGGGCCTTTGCCGTTTGGTTCAGTTCAGGTGCTGCGTCGGTTCAAAAGCGAGAGGCCGTTTCATCAGGCGTTCTCTTCTTCCTCTTCCTTGCGCTTCTTGTAGCTCTTGAAGGTCTTGATCTCCAGAGCAACGATCAGCAGTGCAACGAGCACGTCAGCGCCGATCATGATGATCTCCCACTTTGCCATACCGGGGTTCAGGTTCTCCGCAGCATAAGCGCGGCTGTTGACCACGGTATAGAGGATGTTCTTGGAAGCCTCGCGCAGGGCCTGCTTGCTGCTGTTGGTCAGCACGGTCACGGTGTTGAAGTCGTTGCCGGTGGTGCAGAGCATCAGGTCGCTGCCGTTGCGGACGCCCTGGTCCGCAGTCATGTAGCCGTAGACACCGAAGTAGTCGGTCTCGACGAAGCCCACGAAGCCCCACTCGCCGCGCAGAACGTTCTTCAGCAGCTCCTTGCAGCCGCCAGCCCAGCGGGTGCCGATGTAGTTGAAGGAAGACATGACCGCGTGGCAGTCTGCATCCTTGACGGAGATCTCGAAGGGCTTGAGGTAGATCTCACGGATGGCCTGCTCGTTGGACCAGGTCGCCGCCATGGAAGTACGGTTGCCTTCCTGATCGTTCAGGGCGAAGTGCTTCATGTAAGCATACACACCGTGCTCCTGTGCGCCCAGGATCGCATTGGAAGCCATCCGACCGGACAGGACGCCATCCTCCGAGTAGTACTCGAAGTTACGGCCTGCGAATGCAGTGCGGTGGATGTTCATAGCCGGGCCGTACCAGCCGGAGGTGTCCATCTCATTGGCCATCTCGCCGATGCTGTCGCCGAAGGCGTAGGCCAGCTCCTTGTCCCAGGTCATGCCGATGAGGGTCGCAGCCGGGAAGCCGACGGAACCGACACCGGTGAAGTTGTTGTTGATGGAAGCCGGGCCGTCGCAGTCATTGGTGCGGACCTTCTCGATGCTGGAGACCGCAGCGGTCTGGTAGCCGCCGAAGCCGATGGTCTGCTGCATCTCGTCGATGGTCATCTGGTCGAGCAGCTGATCCCACTTCGCGTCGTTGTAATCCACGCCGCGCAGGTCGACCAGCTTCAGGCCGTTCTTGGCACCGGTGGTGATGTCGGCGGCGTTGGCATCGTCATCGTTCTGATAGCCAGCCTCGGTATACGTATGGGCATTGTCGAAGGCAGCCTTCTGCTCGTCGGTCATCTCATAGGTGGCGGGAGCAGCGGTCGCCTCGGCATAGTTCGCAAAGCCGTCGGCGCGGGACAGATAGGTGATCTCGCCTTCTGCGAAATCGAACTCGTTGGTCGCAGCCACAGCATCGCTGCCGCGCTTGTTGGACTCGTTGTAGACGATGTCGGATGCAACGGTGTAGGTCTTGGAATCGGCGACGTTGTGCGAGTCATCGTTCGCGCTGATGACATAGTCGCCAGCTTCCAGCACATAGCAGCCGTTGGTCTGGTAATCATAGGAAGCCAGATCCTCCACCGGGATGGAGAACTCGATGGTCTGAGACTCGCCGGGAGCCAGCTCATTGGTCTTGGCGAAGTCCAGCAGGTTTGCAGAAGACTTCTCGATGCCGCCGTTGGTGTACGGAGGATCGCTGTAGATCTCCACGACATCCTTGCCCGCAACGGAGCCGGTGTTGGTGACGGTCACGGTGAAATTCAGGTTGGTTCCATCGTTGGTGATGCCGCTCATCTCCTTGGTGAAGGAGGTGTAGCTCAGGCCGTAGCCGAAGGGGAAGACGACCTCGTCGTCGTAGTTGATGAGGCCCTCGTCCGCAGCCGTCTCATAGAACTTGTAGCCGACGTAGATGCCTTCCACATAGTTGACGAAGGACGGGGTGGTGCCTTCCGGATCAAAGAAGCTGGAATCGGAATTCAGCTCCTCGGTGTTGGTGTACTTGAAGTCGCCGAAGTTGTTCCACCAGGGCGCGTTCTTCAGGTTGGAAACATAGGTATCCACGGTACGGCCGGAGGGGTTGACCTCGCCGGAAACGACCTTGCCGAAGCCCTCAAAGCCGGACTGGCCGGTGCCGGGGCAGAGCAGGACGCCCTTGATCTGGGGGTAATCCTTCAGGAAGTCCATCTGGAAGGCGTTGGCGCCGTTGTAGACCAGAATGACGTTGTCGAAGTTTGCGGTGACCAGGTCGAGCAGGTCTTCCTCACGGTTGGACAGCTGCAGGAAGTGGTCGCCCTTGTCCCAGTCGTTGCCCTCGTTCAGAGAGTCGTCGTAGGTGCCGTTGTAGTAAGCGGTGCCGCGCTCAGAGCCGTAAGCCTGTGCCACGCGGCGGATCCAGCTGCCGTCCACAACGGAAGCCATATCGGTGGGCAGGTCTGCGCCCTCGCCGCCGACACGGGTGATGACGACCATTGCGGTATCCGAGAATGCTTTTGCATTCTCCATCATCTCATCGGTATACAGGCTGACGTTGGGTTCGGGCAGGGTCCAGTCCTGCGCCACCATGCCAACGCTGGGGCGGTCTGCCTTGTAGTCGGTGTAGAACTTGCTCAGTTCCTCGTTGGTCTCGATGCCGGCATCGTGCAGGCCGGTCAGCAGATCGGTGACGGGGTAAGCGGTGTTCAGTGCACCGGAACCGGTGCCGCCGTAGCAGGGGTTGGTGGAAGCCCAGCCAAAGACGTTCAGCTTGGAGCCGGAAGCCACCGGCAGGATGCCGTCTTCGTCCTTTGCCAGAACGACACCGTCTGCGGTGATCTCATTGACCAGCTCCGTGGCCTTTGCAGAGGTCTCCTCGGTGATGGTGCCGCTGCCGGAGACCAGGTCCAGCATGGTGGACATGGGGCCAGTGCAGATCAGGTTCACAACGATGGTCAGCGCCAGCAGAATGGCCAGGCCAGCTTGTGCACGGATCATCATCTTCTTTGCTTTGGGCAGCTTGCGCACAGCGATCATCACAACGATCGCCAGCAGCGCAACCACACCAAACGCGATGAGGTGGCCGCGAACGTTCGTCAGCACCTGCATCACGTCATCCAGGTTAATGGACAGCATAATTTTCCTCCTTCTGATAGGGTCAATAACGAATGCGGAGCGTACAACTCCGCCGAACTGATTGATATGATACCAAATGCACACAGAAAATTCTTGTTTCCTTCACAAATTGTCGTTTTTGGCGCACAATTTGCAAAAAGTTTCAAATCCGTTTCAATTTTTATTGTGCTAATGCACAAACAAGAGGCGACGTTATTTGTGCAGGATGCCATACCCTCTCCATCAGCGCTGTGCGCTGTCACCTCTCCCGAAGGGCGAGGTTTTATGCGTGCTTTCAGGCGCAACAAAAGCTCCCCCTTTCGGGGGAGCTGTCGAACGAAGTGAGATGGAGCGGGTCGTCATTTTTCTTTGGGCAGGGGCATCAGCAGCCGCACCGTGAACCACCGGTTCTCCCAATGGACGGTCATGCTGCCATCGTGCTGCTGCGCCACCGAACGCAGGCTCTTCAAATCGTAGCCGCCGTGGGCGCTCTGCGCGGGCAGGCCGTCCGCCCCCAGCTCCACCGGCTGGGCGCAGTAGTTCTCGAAGCGGAACATCACGAACCCATTCTGGACATAGACCGCCGTCCGGATGAGCCGTTTTTCGGGGTCCGGCTCTGCGGCGCAGCTCTCGATGGCGTTGTCCAGCGCGGTGCCCACGATGGTGCAGATCTCCCGCGTGGTCAGAAACCCCAGCGCCCGGCCGTCGGCCACGCTGGTCATCCGGATGTTCTTCTCCTGACAGTCCATGCTTTTGGCCGTCAATAAGGTATCCAGCACCGGGTTGCCGGTCTTGTTCTCGGCCTCATACTGCAAAATGCCGGACTCCATCCGGGCCAGCGCTGCGTCCTGCTTGGCGCGGTCCCGCTCGGCGCGAATGTCGGCGATCTGCACCTTCAGCTCATGATATCGCCGGTTGATGAGCTTGATGCCCTCTTTGCTCCGCTTGTACTGCTCGTACTGACGGTGGAGCACACCGTCCATGGCGGTCAGCTCCTTGTGGAGCGCCTCTTCCCGCAGCTGCTCGTGCTCGACGGTCAGGATCAGAACGCCGCAGAAATCCACCAGCGTCCGGATGTAGAAAACGCTCATGGTCACTTCCCCGTTCAGGAAGTTCAGGTTGCTCACGGCAAAGGCCGTCGCCGCCATGACGACGGCCACCAGAGCCGCCGTATTGCTGACGTCCAGATGCCCGGTCGGGTGGGGGCGCTTGCGCTCCAGCCCGTACATCACCCCGAACAGACCGCTGTAGACCAACAGCAGCAGGAACAGCGCCATCGGCTCTCCCCCGCCGTGCTGCGGAAAGATGGTGCAGTGCAGCTGCCACTCGACACTGGCCGCAAATTCGGCCAGAATGAAACTGCGGGCGCAGTCGTAGGCTGCTTCCAGCCAGTTTTCTTCCCGCGTGATCCAGAGGTAAAGGTACTGCATCCCCACCGCGATGCCCATGCAGGGGACCCACCACGCAATGGGCACTTCGCCGGTCGCTTCCAGAAAAACGCCCAGCATCACGGCCAGCAGCCCGCTGGCGGCCAGGGTGATCTTCCGCGCAAAGCGGGGCGGGCGGCTCTGGGCGTACAGAACGACAGCCAGCCACTCGGCCAGCGCCGTGTACAGGCGCGGGATATCCGGCAGCGTCGTCACAGACCGTCACCCCCGATGTAGTCGGTCAAAGCTGCCAGAAAACTCTTCCGCTTGGGGCGGCTGACCTGCAATTCATAAGGCCCCACCTCCACCGTGTTCTGCTGCACAGCCTGCACCTGGGCCAGATTGACCAGATACCCGCTGTTGCAGCGGGCAAAGGGCCGGTCGGCCAGCTTTTCTTCCAGCGCCTTGAGCGCGCCGGGGGCCGCAAAATCGCCCTCCTCGGTGTAGAAATGCACCCGATGGCCTTCGCTTTCGATGTAATAAATGCGCGAGGTATCCAGCCGCCGCAGGCCGCCCTCCACCGGCACCGCCAGATAGTGCCGGGTGCGGCGGCGCAGCTGCGCCTCTACCTTTTGCAGCTGCTGCGAAAACGCAAAGTACGGCACCGGCTTGAGAACGTAATCCAGCGCCCCCACCGCATAGCCTTTGATGGCATACTGCGCCATGTTGGTGATGAACACGAGCATCACCTCCGGGTCCAGCTCCCGGATGCGCCGGGCCGTCTCCATACCGTCCAGATGCTTCATCTCGATATCCAGAAGGATCAGGTCATAGACCGGGCGGTAGTCCTCCAGGATCTCCAATCCGTCCGCAACCGTCTTCACCTCAAACGCGGTCCCGTATTGCCGGGTGTACCGCTGAACGTATCCCATCAGCTGCTCCCGGATCTCCGCTTCATCCTCCACGATGGCTACCCGTATCATTTGCCGCACCTCCCCGCTTCTGGTTCCCCGGCCGAGCATCCAGCTCCGGCCCAGCATCTCATTTTATTATACAAAAGCGGAACCGTTTTTGCAACGTTTTTTGTTTTTAAGGAAAGCAGGCTGTGCAAGCCATGCGCAGAAAAGCCCCTGATTCAGGCAAATGTGCAAACGGTGTGCAGAAAGTGTGCAGCCGCTTTCCTACATAAAAAAGAAC
>NZ_QUFG01000017.1:0-26258 GCF_003478405.1 Faecalibacterium sp. AF28-13AC
TGCGATCCGTAACGATGCATCCACTAAGAAAAGCGGAAAACTCAAAATCTTTTTCGGTTATGCCGCAGGTGTCGGAAAGACCTATGCCATGCTTCAGGCGGCTCATCAGGCGAAGGAGCGTGGCATCGATGTGGTTGCTGGATACATAGAACCCCATGCCCGACCCCAGACGATGGCACTTCTGGACGGCTTGGAGCAGCTTCCTGTGAAACAAGTTGCTTACGAAGGAATGACCCTTCGTGAATTTGATATTGATGCTGCGCTCAAGCGAAATCCCCAGCTCATACTGGTGGATGAGTTGGCCCATACCAACGCCGAAAGCAGTCGGCACACGAAGCGGTATCAGGATGTTCAGGAACTGCTAAATACTGGAATTGATGTCTATACGACTGTAAATGTCCAACATATCGAGAGTCTCAACGATACAGTGGCCTCTATCACCGGAATTCTTGTGCGGGAGCGCATTCCGGATTCCACCTTTGATCAAGCAGATCAGGTAGAACTGGTGGATATTGAGCCTGCGGAGTTGCTGGAACGACTGGCAAGTGGAAATGTGTACCGGGAAGATCAGGCGCAGCGGGCAACAGTTAATTTTTTCACGCTGGAAAATCTCACCGCATTGCGGGAAATCGCCCTCCGTCGGTGCGCTGACCGGGTGAACTTGCTGACGGAAAGCGCCAGAGTACAGAGCCGAGGCGATTACCATGCAGACCCCGAAGTAAAGGCGCAGCTCCGTCTGGCTCTGCTGACTTGATGCAAAATTTACCACGCTTTTCAAAGCAATTCCAGCCCATGCAGAGGATTCCCACGAAAAAGCCGACCGTGCAAAAACCGTGCATTGACCGTGCAGACCCCGATTTTTTGGGGTTACATAACAAAAAAGAACGACAAATCTTACGATTTGACGTTCAAAATCTGGTGCACCTCCAGGGACTCGAACCCTGGGCCCACTGATTAAGAGAAACCAACGCGCAACAATCATCAATTTCCGGAATTACGCAAATTCGTCGTTTTTAGCGTTTTGTCGTAAATTAACATTTTGCATCCGCTGCATTCTTTGCACCTGTTGTTCCCTCTTGCATCCGTTATCCAGCCGTTCCGGTGTGCAAAAAGTGTGCAAAAATGTGCAGAGCCAAAATCAACCCCTTAAAACAGGTATCGGATTTTTATGCAAAGCCGGAAAAACGGCCGGTTTCGTCCGGCGAATAGCGTACCCGATATTACCAATTTATACCACACATCAAATGTACATCAACTTTGATTCTTGGCAGAGAGCTTAGGACACAAAGGTTCATCGGATGCAGTTTTCTATGCATCCGATGAACTTTTTTCAGTAGCGTTTCCTTTTAAGCCACCTTGGTCTTTCGCAGATACCCCCATGCTGCCAGTCCAACGAGCAGAACGATCTTGATCGGTGCCGATGCCAGCAGCACATCTGCCTGAAAGAAAGCATGCCCGCCTGCATAGAGAAAATCAAAGCTGATCATTTTATACAGCAATGCATTGGAAAGCCCAATGCCCCCTGCCGGAAGCAGGGTGGACAGCCATTCTCCAAAGGAGCCCGGCACGACCATATAAGCAATCAGCGGTGCCACCACACTGATCAGCGCCACAGACAAAGCGGTCAGGTTGTTCTTGGCCCATACGGATGCCATCAGCACAAAGGCCACCTCCGCAAAGAAGATCAGGAAGTTTGCCACCAGCATGACCCACTCCATCTGGCCAACGGTATACGGCAGCAGGCTGGTCACAGAAAACAGCCATTGCACGGAAGTTTGGGTACTTTCCCAGCCAAATAGAGCATTCGTGACCAGGATCCACACCACGCCGCAGAGCAGATATGCCGCCCCTGTGATACTAAACGCCGCCGCTAGCTTTGCCGCTGCTAGCCGCAGACCGCCGTTTTTTGTGCACAGTTGGATGTCCTGCGCCCCGGTCTGTGCATCCGATGCAAACACCGGGGCCGCAATCACCGCGCACAGCAGGGTGAGCAGCAAACTCAACAGGGTCTGGTAATCCATTGCGTCTGAACTGACCCCAAATGAATAGGTGAACGGTTTTTGTACAGCATCGAACTTTTTCTTTGCAATGGCCTGCGCCTGCTCATAGCCGGGCTTTTCGCTTTGTTCCAGCCAGATCACCGATTCCAGCCGTTTGGGGAGCTGGCTGTAAAAGTTCTGCATATCCTCCGCAGTCAGCCTCATCACGCCCGGTGCCATGCCGGTTTTCGGGTCGGCAAAGGCTTCCTTTGCGTTGTTCACAAGAGGCTGATACCGGGCAAGTTCTTTATAAAATACCTCGACTGGGATATCGTTGATGGAGCTTGCATCATACTGCCGGTACACCCGCTGATAGGCTTCCAGTGCTTCCTGCATGACATCCGGCGTGATGGTACCGGATACCTGCTGCTCCTGCCGTTTCCGGATTGCTTTCAGACCCGTGTAACGCACTTCGTTTCCGCTGGCATCCAGTTCCGTCCAGCCGATAAAGGTCACCGGCAGATATGCCATGACCACAGCCAGCACCAGCGCAATGGCCAGCAGAATAGCTGTCATACGAGTTTTGCACACACGTTTCAATTCCAAACGATACAGGTTCATTTTGCTTCCTCCATTTCCTCTGGGAACAGCCACAGATACAGATCTTCCAGCCGGGGCTGTGCCGGGACGCTGTCCGGCAGCTGCGGTGCATCCGCCAGATACCGCAATGTTACCGTTCCGTCCGGCTCGTTGCGCAGGTTCACTACCCGCAGCCGGTATTCCCACCGGTCAAGCTGTTCCATCGGGATATTCCCCTGCCAGACTTTGGCTTCGATCTGCTTTACCAGCCCTTCGGTGGTGTCCTGTGCAATGATTTTGCCAGCCTTCATCACGGCATTTTCGGCCGCAATGTATTCCACATCCGAAACGATATGCGTTGAAATGAGAACGATCCGTTCCTGCGCAAACTCCGACAGCAGATTGCGGAAACGCACCCGTTCTCCGGGGTCCAGCCCTGCCGTAGGTTCATCTAAAATCAGAATTTCCGGGTCGTTGAGCAACGCCTGTGCGATGCCTACCCGGCGCTTCATACCGCCGGAAAGCTTTATGATCTTTTTGCAGCGCACCTCAGTGAGGCTTACCCGCTCCAGCAGTGCGTCGATCTGCCGGGCAGCCTCTGTGCGCGGCAGACCCTTGAGCGCCGCCATATATTCCAGATAGTCCTGCACCGTGAATTCCGGGTAAAACCCGAATTCCTGCGGCAGATACCCCAGCTTTTCCCGGTAGGCCGCACCAAGCGTCCCAATCTCCACCCCATCGCACAAAATCCGGCCACTGCTGGGCCGCAGAATGCCCGCCAGCATCCGCATTAAGGTTGTTTTGCCTGCACCATTCGCCCCCAGCAGTCCCCACACACCCGGCGTGAGAGTGATGGACACATCATCCACCGCCGTTTTATCCCGGTATCGCTTTGTAATATTCTGAATTTTCAGTTCCATGACTTGTTCCTTTCAAGCTTCTGCAATATATTCTGACCGGGCGGCAAGCCGGATGCACTGCAACACCATACAGAGCACCAGCACGCCCGCCGCCAGCGGCAGACCTTTCGGCAGTTCCGATAATTGCACGAACCGCAGCAAACACAGCTGCCCTGCAAACAGCGGTACAGCCCCGGTTATCATCCATTCCGGGCGCACCCAGCGCAGCAGCAGAAGCAGCTCATTGTTTGCAATCAGAAATGGCACGGTCAGCACCGCCAGCAGTTGCCCGATACTCCATGGCACGGCTGCCCGCACATTGAGTACCAGCACTCCCAGCAGGATCGTTTCCCCCGCCAGCAGCAGCAAAAACCGCATCACCAGCGGACGACCGATTCCTGCATATGTGGCTTGTTCCAGTTCAAGCATCTTATATTGACTTGCCCGGTATAAAAACGGCAGACCGAGCAGGGCTGTCAGCATGGCAAGTGTGCTCAGACCAAACAGTGCATTGCGTAATGTCCATGCCTTCTCCCACAGGGCAAGTTCCCGACCCACACTGTACAACGCCAGTGCCGCCATTGCTTCCAGCGCCCAGACCTTCCAGCCCAGCAATTTGAACTGGCAGTGCAGCAAATCACGCCAATCACTCCGTTGTTTTACGACATGTTCCGCCCGGCAGCGGCGCAGCAGCGTTTCCGGGACAGCTGTGTCTGGCTCTGCCGCAAGTGCTCTGGACAGTTCTTTTTCAAAGGCTCGATTCATCTCCAGTCCTCCTTTTCCAATTGCATTTTCAAGGTTTTCAATGCGGCACGCAGGCGGGACTGCACTGTGCGCAGGGGCAGACCTGTGATCTGCGCGATCTCCCGCAATTTAAGCTGTTGTGCGAACCGCAGCAATACCAGTTCCCGCTGTTCCGGCTCCAGCTGGGCCGTCAGCGCTCGCAGGTTTGCTTTCTCCTCTGCCGCAGCAAAGCCGCTTTCCTGATAGGCGGGTTCGCCCGGCAAGCTTTCCAGCGATATCTCCGACCGCTCCATGGTACGGTTCAGATCGATGCAAATGTTTTTTGCGATTTTGTACAGAAAGGGACGGAATGCTCCCTGAAATCCATCACAGGAATCCAGCCAGCGCACCGCTTTCAAAAAGGTTTCCTGTGCTGCATCCTGCGCCTGCTGCTCGTCCGCTGTATGCCAACGGCAATAGTTCAGAATTTGTGGATAGTACGTTGCAATCAGAGTGTCCAGCGCATCTGTATCTCCGCTCTGCGCTTTCCGCAGCAATAATTCTATCTGGATACGGTTCACCCCCTTCCTGTCTATTAAAACGTTCCATATCATCAAAATGATTTCTGTTTTTTCAAAAATTTCAAATAATTGCCTTTATTATGTTCTTATAGCTTTATTATAATAAAGAACCTTGTGTTTTTCCTTGTCAAGAGGGCTGGCACCGTCCATTCCTCTCTCTTTTTGCCAAAGTTTTCCTTGTTTTTTCTTGCAAGCTGCCGAAATCAGCACATCTTCAAAGTTTTTTGTTGACACACTGCGATTTTTGTGGTAATCTATCCCAACAATTTAATATAACATATTTACTTAGAGTTCCAGCTCGGCTCCCGAAGGAGCCGGAGCAAGTTTTTAACTTTCTATCGCTACATAACGAACCCGAACCAAGGCCATCCCGGAAGGGATGGTCAGGTTCAGGTTGTTGTGTGGCGATTTTTTATTGCCAAATCCAGCACCGTACCTTGACAACCGCATGACCGTCTGCATGGGATACCCGGCGATGACCCCGCAAGGGAAAGCCGGAAAACGCCGCCGGAAGGGGGCAGGAAATCCATGCAGGGAGAACGGCAATTCACCTCATGTGGTCAAAATGTCCACATGAGGCGAAACGGACGTGTATCCATCTGTTGCGGAGAAAAACGATGTACTCAAAATGAGCACATCGCTTTTCCGTAACGCCAATGAAAGGATGGAATGCCTATGAGTAATTTTACCCCTGCATGGATCAAGAAAGGCTTCTTCAACGAATCTATTTTCTGTGACGATTTTCTCAGTACCCACCAGCTCCTCTATGTGAATGGCGCATTTTTCACCCCGGAAGGCAGGGTCACAGACACCATGAACCTGCGCTGTGAAATTTTCGATATGCTGCGAGACCATATCGGCGCAAATATCGCAAAACGGGTCAGCAATGTCGTAGATGTTCTGAAACTGGCGGCACAGGTGGAGGACTTCCCGCCCGTCACCGACCGCATTGCGCTGGCAAACGGCACCCTGTATCTGGACGGCACCTTTCAGGAAGGCAAGCCGGAGATCGTCCGCAACCGGCTCCCGGTCAAATATGACCCGAAAGCCGCCCAGCCCGTCCATTGGCTGCGGTTTCTGTCCGATTTGCTCTACCCGGAGGACATTCTCACCGTGCAGGAGTTCATCGGCTACTGCCTGATTCCCAGCAACAAGGGCCAGCGCATGATGGTCATCAAGGGCAGCGGCGGCGAGGGCAAGTCGCAGATCGGCGTGGTGCTGTCCCGGTTGTTCGGCTGCAACATGAAGGATGGCAGCATCGGCAAGATCTCGGAGAACCGCTTTGCCCGTGCCGATTTGGAGCACACTCTGCTCTGCGTGGACGATGATATGCGGATGGAAGCCCTGCGTCAAACCAACTATGTCAAGTCCATCGTGACCGCACAGGGACAGATGGACTTGGAGCGCAAGGGCAAGCAGAGCTATCAGGGCTGGATGTACGCCCGCCTGCTGGCGTTCAGCAATGGCGATTTGCAGGCATTGTATGACCGCTCGGACGGTTTCTATCGCCGCCAGCTCATTCTGACCACCAAGGACAAGCCCCTGTCCCGTGTGGATGACCCGGACATTGCCGAGAAGATGGCTGCAGAGGTCGAAGGCATCCTGCTGTGGGCGTTTGAGGGTTTGCAGCGGCTTGTGAAGAACGGATTCCAGTTCACCGAGAGCGACCGTGCCAAGCGCAACCGGGAACTGGTGAAGCGGGACAACAACAATGTGTTCGATTTCCTTGAATCCGAGGGGTACATCCGCCTGAAAGCGGATGCCAGTACCAGCTCCAAAGAGTTGTACGAGGTTTACAAGATGTGGTGTGAGGAGAACAGCCTGAACGCCATTAAGTCCCGTGGATTCAGCGATGCACTGATTGCCAACCAGCGCAGGTACAATCTGGAGCACACCAACAATATCATCAATTCTTCCGGACGGCGTGTCCGGGGCTTTGTGGGCATCGAAGCCCTTGTGCAGCCCGACCTTACGCCAAACGGCTGGAGGACATGACCCCCATAAAAGGAGAATTCGGGTGTTTTGCTACGTACGTGCGTACGCGGCAGCCGCCCTCTCTCCGTACGCACGTACGTAGCGATTGACCGAAAACACACTTTATAGGGGGTGTTGGCAAAGTGTCAGATTGACAGTTTGCCAAAATCAGAGGGTCAAAATGACCCTCTGAAAAACCGGACGAGCTGTCCTTCAGGGCAGCTTGCCCGGAGCAAGAGTGCAGAGAGCGCAGCTCTTTGCCCCAGTGATATGATGCTGTGCGTCATATCCTACTGGGTATTATCTGGCGCACCGCAGGTGGCAGATTCAGCAGCAGAGCTGCTGCGCCCCACCCCACCAAGACGTTGAAATGGAGGGATGTCTATCTGAAATTAACACGACACAACGGACGAGCCGGAACCCACGGCACTTATAACCCCAAGCACAACGACCGGAATTTCGACCTCACCAACAGTGAGCACATCGACCCGGAACGAGCCAAGGGCAACATCTATTGGGACTGCTTCCACGGTTTCCGTTCGGCTCTCGACCCACAAGACCCGGACGATCTGGGGGCGACCTTCTCAGATGTGGAACGGCAGTTCTACGAGAGCCGGTACACGACCTTTATCGAAGGTCAGAACGAGCGCAACGCCAAGATTCGGCACACAGAGCGCAACCGCTCCATTCCAGACCTGCTGTCCAGCCGCAAGACCTGCCCGGAGGAGACCATCTACCAACTTGGAACGCTGGATGAACACGCTTCGGCAGAGGACTTGCTGAGCGTCGTCACAGAGTTCATCGAGGAGTTCAAGGCCAAGTATGGCGACCACGTTCATGTGCTGGACTGGGCACTGCATCTGGATGAGAGCACACCCCATATCCATGAGCGTCATGTGTTCGACTGCGAAAACAAGTACGGCGAGGTGGCACCCCAGCAGGAAAAGGCATTGGAAGCACTGGGATTCGACCTGCCCGACCCAGACAAGCCCCTCAGCCGCCGCAACAACCGCAAGATCATCTTTGATGCCGCCTGCCGAAAGATGCTGTTTGAGATTGCCAAGCGGCATGGACTGGAACTGGAGGAAGAAGCAGAATACGGCAACCGCAAATATCTGGAAAAGCAGGATTTCATCCTTGCCAAGCAGAAGGCGCAGCTCGCCGCCCAGCAGAGCAAACTGGACGAGTTGACCCTGAAAGTTTCGGAGATGGAGACCCTGCTGGAGGATGTTTCGGCAGCAGCCTATGACAAGGCGGTGGAGGTCGTGACCGATGTAGTACGCACCGAGACCCGCAAGGAAGATATGCGGATGATCGAGGACACAAAAAAGTGGGTGCTGTCCCCGGAACGCAAGGCTCCGCAGGCCACGAGAGAGTACGCCGCCCATCGGTTGGACACCGTGCTGGACAAGTTCCTCAAGACCATGCAGACCACCGCTGCCCACCTGCAGGAGAAGCTCCTGAAGCCGGAAGTCCGGCAGAAAGGCAAGGAGCAGATCAAGGAGAAAGCACGGGATTCCGTTCTGCAGTTGCTGAACCGCTTGCAGGCAGAACAGGGGCAAAACAAACCAACGGCGCAACCCCGCAAACAGGAGGGGCACTCGGAAATCTGAACTCATCGGGAACGTTTGGGGCAGAAAGCTGGCACTTTCTGCCCCGGCACCCGGTTACAAGGAAACGGAGGTCTGCCTATGAATATGAATCGGCCTGACATGACCGAAGATGTGAAATCTAAAGATTATACGAATAAGTCCTTGCAAAAGGACTCGAACCCGGTTACAACGAAAGCGTCCAAATCCCCTGCCACAGAATCTTCTGACCAGACCAAAGCAGCCAAGCACGAACCTCTTGTTTACCGGGTGGAGGAGATTGCCCAGCTTTTGGCGATTTCTCCCCGTGCGGCGTACAACCTGTGCAACACCACGAAGGATTTCCGGGTGCTGCGCATCGGCACCAGTATCCGGGTAAACAAGCAGAGCTTCGACAACTGGTTTGCGGCGGCCTGAGGGAGGTAATCTATGGCATCTATTATGAAGCGCGGAGATTCCTACTCCGTCCGTTACAAGTACAAAGACCATTCCGGCAAACCCTGCGAGGGATGGGAAAGTTTCAAGACTAGGAAGGAGGCGCAGGAGCGAAAGATCACGGTCGAGAAAGAACTGCTGGACGGCACGTTCCTCGTCCCCGACACCATGACGGTGGAGGAAATGCTGTACAAGTGGATCCCGATCCAGTCCACCAAGCACAAATGGTCCCCCAAGACCTACACCCAGTCCGTGGCGATGGTGCAGAATCTTATCGTCCCCTATATCGGGAAACGGAAGGTACAGGAGCTGCGCACCTACGACATTGAGAAGTTCTATGCCACCCTTGCCAAGACCCCCTGCGGGCAATATGTGCACGGTGTGAAGCAGGACCTGTCCAAGAAGCAGAAGAAGCGGCTGCTGTCCAGCACCTCTATTCACGAAGTCCACACCCTGCTGAAAACCGCCTTTTCCTATGCGGTGGAATGGGACTTGATCCACAAGATTCCCCTGCCCCGTGATGCCCCCAAGGTCAATATCGAGGAACGCACCATCTGGGACGAGACAACCATGCTGGCAGCCTTGCAGACCATCGAAAACCCCGCCCTGCATCTGGCGGTGCACATGAGCATGATCCTTTCGCTCCGTGAGGGCGAAATTCTCGGCTTGCAGCCGAGTGATCTGAATTTCGATGCCGCCGATGGGCGTGGCACCATCTCAGTCAGCAAGACCATGCAGCGAGCCAACAAGGACGCTTTGGAAAAGCTCGACCCCAATCAGGTCTACCACACCTTCCCGGACAGGCGTGAGGGCAGCAAGTCCTCTCTCATCCTGAAAAAGCCTAAGACCAAGAAGTCCAACCGTGTCCTGTATATGACCAAACCTCTGAAAGAGGAACTTCAAGCATGGCTTGAAAAGCTCAAACAGGACGAGCAGAACGCTCCGGAGAAGTACAGCAACTGCGGTCAGCTGTTTCGTCTCCCGGACGGCCTGCCTATCGCGCCGGAGTTGCTGACAAAATGGTACCGCCTGTGGAGAGCCGAGCATCCAGAGTTTGAACAGATCGTGTTCCACGGTCTGCGGCACTCCAGTGCCACCTACCAGCTTTTGCAGTCTGACGGTGACTTCAAGTCGGTGCAGGGCAACACAGGTCATGCAACGGCATCTGTCCTGATGGACACCTACGCCCACACGCAGGACAAGCCCCGGTTGGAGCTGACCGAGAAGATCGAAGCGAACTTCTATTCCCAAGACCTGACCCCGGCAGCACCTCAGCCCCGGCAAAATGAAAAGCCGGCGGCAACAAAAATCTCCGGTAAAGAGATCCTTGAAGCCATCCGGCTGATGAATGCAGACGAACGCAGAGAGTTGACGAGATCCTTGTTCGCTTAACATCTCTTCTTTTTATGAAAAGGAAAGCAGGCTGTGCAAACCTTGCGCAGAAAAGCCCCCGATTCGGGCAAATGTGCAAACGGTGTGCAGAAAGTGTGCAGCCGCTTTTCTACATAAAGAAAGAACGTCAAATCTTTCGATTTGACGTTCAATATCTGGTGCACCTCGCGCACTCATATCCGAACTTTTCTCCGCTTTCACGGCTTCCCCGAAAGCGACCGTTTCTGTACCTTCCTTATAGTTAAAGGTAATAAGCACCTTATCATCATAGAGATAGATGGCATTGATGAAGGTATCCACCAGTGCCTGCCGCTGCTCCGGCTGGGTCATATCCAGCTTACGGAAACGGAGCAGCCAGAACCGGACGAATTCTTCTTTCATCTTCGGTTTTGCCAGCCGTTCTTCTGCAATGCGGGCTTGCAGTTCCTTCCGCTGTTCTTCCAGCGCTTCCAGCCGCTCCTTGGTGGAACTGGTCAGAATGCCCATCTGGATAGCGTTCAGCATATTGGTGATGCCGACTTCCGTTTCTTTCAACTGCTTTTCGTAGATGGGCAAATCAGTGCTTTCCTGATTTTGCAGTTCCATTACCTTGGCGATGATGGCGTTCATGGAAGCATCGTCTTCCACCAGTTTCATGGTCTCATTGACCACCAAATCTTCTAGCCACTGTTTCCGCACGGCCTTTTTATCGCAGGTCTTTTTCTTCTTGGCAGCAGCACACTTATAGTAGGTATACATTTTCCCGGTGTGGCTGACACCGCTTTCGCCAAACATCAGCGCTCCGCACTTACCGCAGTACAGCTTGGTGGTAAGCAGATAGCTTTCCTCTGCCTTATGACGGGCAGGAGCTTTTTTGTTTTTCGCCAGCTTTTCCTGCACCTTGTTGAACAAGTCCTCTGACACCAACGCCGGGATCGCATTGGGCTGTACCACATCCCGCAAACGCAACTCGCCGATGTACCGGCGATTACTCAGCATCCGCTGAATCGTGTTATAGGACATCTCCCCGCCCATTGAATTTTTGATGTTGTGCGCCTTCAACCAATCCCGCAGGTCGGTCATGGTCGCGCCGTCTGCATACTTCTGGAACGTCTGCTCCACATACGGAGCCAACAACGGGTCGGGCTGGTAATGCCGGGTCTCATCGATCATGTAGCCGAACGGAATCGTGCCGCCATTATAAATACCCTTGAGAGCGTTCTCGGTCATACCACGCACGACCTTTTCGGACAGGTCAGCCGAATAATACTCGGCATAACCTTCCAGCACCGATTCCAGAATGATGCCCTCCGGCCCCTCGGAGATGATCTCGGTGGCAGACATGAGCTTGACACCGTTCTTCTTCAGCTGGGTCTTGTACCGAGCACTGTCGTAGCGGTTCCGGGCAAAGCGGTCCAGCTTCCAGACCAGCACGATGTCAAACAGCTTTTTATCGCTGTCCTTAATCATCTGCTGGAACTCCGGGCGGTTGTCCGTCTTTGCAGAAATGGCACGGTCAATGTAGTGCTTGACGATGGTGATGCCGTTCTTTTCGGCATAGGCCGTACATTCACGAATCTGGCCTTCAATGGATTCTTCGCGCTGGTTGTCGCTGGAATAGCGGGCGTAGATCACGGCAGTCATGGCGGGCACCTCCCATTTATACATCATTGAACGGTGAAGCGTTCATCAAGGCAATGTTTCGTATAATGTATATACCATAACTTGTGCAGAATTGCAAGATAAATTTATATTGAAAACCGGCAGTTCTCTGTTTTCAAAGAACTGCCGGTCATACTTCTTATTTACCCCAGACGGTCTCAGCGATTTCCTTGACCAGTTTGAGCTTGTTCCACTGTTCCAACTCGGTCAGCTTATTGCCGATCTCGCAGGAGGCAAAGCCGCACTGCGGACTCAGGCAAAGACGGTCGAGAGGAATGTACTTCTCTGCCTCGCGGATGCGGGCGATGACGGCATCCTTATTTTCCAACCGAGGAGATTTGGTAGTGACAAGACCCAGCACCACTTTTTTGCCATCGGCCACATATTTCAGCGGCTCAAAGCTGCCGGAACGCGCATCGTCAAACTCCAGATAGAACGCATCTACATTTTCCTGTGCCAGCAGGAAAGGCGCAATGGTGAAGTAATCGCCCTCGCTGGCCCAAGTAGAGTGGTAGTTCCCACGGCAGACATGCGTGGTAATTGTCAGACCTTCCGGGCGGTTTTCCAGTGCCAAATTGTTCAGACGCAGGTACTCTGCGGCCACATCCTCCACTTTGGTATTGCTCTCCTTGAGGAAGTTCTGGTAATTCGGGTCTCCGATCATGCCCCATGTGCAGTCGTCAAACTGGATATTGCGGCAGCCAGCGGCATACAACTCCTGAATGACGGTGCGGTAGGCGGCAGCAATATCCTGAATCAGTTGTTCGTGGTCGGGGTAAACAGCATCCGTATTTTTGCCATTGTCCTCACGGTACAGTTCGGCCAATAGCTGCGCCGGGGCAGGCATGGTCTGGCGAGCGATGCAATTCTCATCCTCAAACTGCTTGACAAATTTGTAGTGCTCTACAAAAGGATGGTTCTCACCGCTGATCTTACCACTCACTTTAATGGAACCATGGGTAGTCTCCTCACCGTGGAAGAAATAACCGTGATCCAGTTCCACTTCATCAATACCGTGGAACCCCCACATAAAATCCAGATGCCAGTAGCTACGGCGAAACTCGCCATCGGTAATGGCGTGATAACCAGCACGCTTCTGCTTCTCGATCAGGCGGGTGATCTCCTCATTTTCCACAGCGGTCAGCGCGGCACGGTCGATCTCGCCGGCCTTGAACTGGGCACGTGCCTCTTTCAAGCGCTGGGGGCGCAGGAAGCTGCCCACAAAGTCATAACGGAACGGTGATTTCAATTCTGCCATATCGCAAAACCCTCTCTATACGTCATTTTTCCTGTTCGTTGCTTGATGGCAACAGTATACCGCAGGAGTGGGTTTGTGTAAAATACGAAATACAGGCGCTTTGATATAGCTTGAAATTATACCTGCTCTGTATACTTTTTTAGAATCGCAATATACTGTTTTCCGAATCGTCCGGGCTGCACCTGTTTGTGGGTCAGATAGCCGATTTGCATGGAATCATCCACCAAAAGCGGCACGGCACGGATGTTCGGACCGTTGAGTGCCTCGCTGATGACGCCGCTGCAAATGGTATAACCATCCAGACCGATCAGCAGATTGAACAGAGTTGCACGGTCTCGCACCAGAATGTCCTTTTTGCTGTCCAGAGTGCTCAAAATCTCCTCCGAAAAATAGAACGCATTGTGCTCCCCCTGCTCATAGGAAAGGCGCGGGTAGAGCTTCAAATCGTCCAGTGTCAAAGCCTTTTTCTGCGCCAACGGGCTGGCTGCGCTGACGAACACGTGGGGCTTTGCGGTGAAGAACGGCGTGAAAATCAAATCATGTTCTCGGATGACTTTGCGCAGAACGGTTTCATTGTCGTGGTTCAGATAGAGCACGCCCACCTCACTGCGCAGCTTCGCAACATCCTCAATGATCTCGTAGGTCTGCGTCTCTCGGATACGGAAATCGTATTCCTCTCCGCCGTATTCTTTCAACAGTTCCACAAAGGCTTCCACGGCAAAGGAATAGTGCTGGGCCGACACGCAAAACTGATGCTTGACCGGGGCCGAGCCAAGATATTTCTCTTCGATGAGTTCTATCTGAGCCAGCACCTGCCGAGCATATCCCAGAAACTCTTCTCCCTCCGGAGTCAGAGCCACACCCCGGTTGGTGCGGTGAAAAATGGTCAACCCAACTTCCTGCTCCAACTCTCGGATGGCATTCGTCAGGCTGGGCTGTGAAATATAGAATTGCTGTGCCGCCCGGCTGATCGTGCCGGTGTCGGCTACGGTGGTAACATAACGAAGCTGCTGCAAGGTCATAGCGGATCCCTCCCGATGGCTTTTTATCATCCTATCGCAGATGGAACAAAAACACAAGTTTTTTCTGTGATACCGGATCCGCATTGCAGGCATATTCAAGATACGTTTTACCCACGCTGCAAATTCTTTTATAATAGCACCGCAGTCTTGATGGACTGCGGTATTCCCATATCACAAAGGAGGCTTTCCGGTATGGGACAGCGGCAAAGTGAGATCATCAAAAATCACATGGAAGTCTACTGGCACGACTATGCGTCGGCCAGCAAAGGCATCCCCATCACGGAGGCAGGGCTTGTAGAAAAGGCATCTGTCATTGGCCGCACCGGGTTGATGCTGCTGGAATGCGGCACGGGTGCATGGCGTGTCCGAAGTTCTATGAATACCCTCTCGCGGGAACTGGGCGTTACGACAACGGCAGACATCGGTCTGCTGTCCATCGAGTTCACCTGTTTTGATGGAGATCAGTGCTATACCCAGTCGCTCTGCCTGACAAATACGGGTGTGAACACCTCCCGCCTGAATCGGTTGGAACATTTCGTCAACGACTTTGACCGGGAAGGAAAATTCATGACTGGCGAAGAACTGCACAGTCACCTCGATGAGATCGAGCGCATCCACGGTCTGTATTCCCCTACTGCGCTTGGTTTTGCGGCAGCACTGGCCTGCGGGTGCTTCACCTTTTTACTGGGCGGCGGCCCAATCGAGATGTTGTTTGCCTTTTGCGGCGCAGGCATCGGCAACTTTGTGCGCTGCAAGCTGACAAAACACCATTTCACTCTGTTTCTGGGCATCACGGCTTCAGTCTGTTCGGCAAGCCTCGTGTATGCTGTCCTGCTGAAGCTGGCTGAGGTGTTGTTTGCCGTATCGATACAGCATGAGGCAGGCTACATCTGCTCCATGCTCTTTATCATTCCGGGCTTTCCGTTCATTACCAGCGGTATCGACCTTGCCAAGCTAGATATGCGTTCCGGGCTGGAACGCCTTGCCTACGCCATGCTTATCATTCTGGTGGCTACCATGACGGCATGGATCATGGCACTTCTGCTGCATTTGCAGCCGGTACAGTTCCCGGCCCTGAGCCTGACGGTTCCGGAAGAGATCGTGTTCCGTCTGTTGACGAGCTTTGGCGGCGTATTCGGTTTCTCACTGATGTTCAACAGCCCCCGGAATCTGGCGGTCTGTGCAGCCCTCATCGGTGCCGTGACGAACACATTCCGGCTGGAACTGGTCAGCCTTGCCGGGTTCCCGCCCGCTGTGGCTGCGTTTCTGGGTGCGCTGCTGGCCGGTCTGCTGGCATCCTGCCTGAAGAGTGCCGCAGGCTATCCCCGTATCTCGGTCACGGTTCCTTCCATCGTCATTATGGTTCCGGGGCTGTATTTCTACCGTGCCATTTACAATCTGGGCATCATGTCTTTGACCGACTCAGCCACATGGTTTGCAAATGCCATCCTTATCATCGTGTCACTTCCGCTGGGTCTGATTTTTGCCCGTATCATCACCGATAAGACATTCCGTTATTGCACATGACGTGCGTGTCACCTCTCTCCCTCTATAAAGCAAAACGCAGAGAACTGTCTCAGCTCTCTGCGTTTTGTTTTGCTGTGTATGAGGTCATAAAAGGGAACCCGTTTACAGGGTGCTTACTCCCCGTAAACGATCTTGGTGGCAGTTTCCATATGGCGTTCCAGCCGGTCTGCAAAATGTTCCAGCGGCAGGAAGACGCCAAGTTCATCGTAGCGGGTTCCGCCGTCCTTGAGCGTATCCTGTCCATAGTAGACCACGGAACGGGGCAGTGCGTGCTGCAGCCTCATCTGGATATCCCAGACGGTGGAGTAGGCTTCCGCTTCCGTTACCTTCTGCTTCACGGTGTCCGGCAGTTCGTAGATCAGCAGCAGCCCCAAATGCTGGTTGTAGTGGTACTCCACCACATCCATCGAGCCTTCGTCGTAGCCGTGATACTTGCAGTAGCCGCTGGCAAGGTACATTTTTACCTTTTCCTGCTTCTGGAACACCCGGATGAACCGGTCGTATACTTTGCTGCTCACGGCAAATTTGTTGTTCGGCAAAAGAACGCCGGCATCATCCGTCAGGATCACCGGGTTCGGCTGACCATCGGCGTTGAATTTGAACGGGATCAGGGCAGCGTTCCGTAGCAGGTCAAACATACTGTGCTGGCAGATCGCCATCAGAAAG
The DNA here is from genome assembly GCF_003478405.1 of Faecalibacterium sp. AF28-13AC. Classification (NCBI taxonomy): domain Bacteria; kingdom Bacillati; phylum Bacillota; class Clostridia; order Eubacteriales; family Oscillospiraceae; genus Faecalibacterium; species Faecalibacterium sp. AF28-13AC. The sequence continues at coordinate 16,266 of NZ_QUFG01000017.1, forward strand.
GCAGACAGATCCTTGTTCTCGTAGGCATTGAACAGCGCTGCGGCAAACTGCTGTGCACTCACGGTCGGCGCATCCAGTACGTCTGCCATGTCCAGCGAGTCGTTGAAGGTATCCATCAGGCGTCGGCAGGCTTCTGGATTTTTCAGGATCTCCCCGAACAGTGCCTCTGCTCTTTCTTCTCTTGGAAATATCGTTGCCATTGAGCAAGCCCTCTTTCTCTGAATTTCCAATGGTTATTATAAGGGCTGCGGGCAGAGATGTGAAATATCGGTTTTGTATCGACGGCATTTTATTGGGATATGAAAGATATGCTCTCCGTCTGCTTTGATGCAGCCGGGCGGGGTGAGTCTGCTTTTGTCATCATCTGCTGGAACTTCCGCGCCGCCGTGTTCAGCGGGCGGTGGTGGTCGTAGACGAGGCAGATGGAGCGGGTGGGGATGATCTCCTGCAAGTGGAGCTGGACGAGCTCGCCCCGCGCCAGCAGGTCTTTTGCCATGGGTTCCGGCACAAAGGCGAGGCCCAGCTCGCTTTTCACCAGCGTCAGCATCTGGTCGGTGGTGGCGGCCTCGGTGTCGGGCCGCAGCACCGCGTCGTGGTCGAGGAAGAACTGCCGGTAAAAGCTGCGGGTCATGCTCTCATCGCTCAGGGAGATGAGCGGGTAATTGCTCAGCTCCTTTAGGGTCAGGCTTTGGCTGGCCAGTGCGGTGAAGGTCCGGCCGCCCACCAGCACCTCGTAAAAGGATTTCAGCTCCACCAGCTTCAGCCCCGGTTCCACCTCGGCCGGGGTGGAGATGATGGCGAAATCGACCTCGCCGTTCTTCACGGCCTGCAATGCTTGGGGAGTGGAGTGGTTCGAGATGCGCAGCCGGATGCCGGGGTACTCGGTGTGGAAAGCCCGCAGCTTTTCGGAAAGGTAGATGTTCAGGGCCGTCTCGGTGGCGCTGATGCAGATGGCTCCGTGTTCCAGCGTGGCGCTGGCACTCAGCTCTTCCTCGGCGTCTTGGATCTGCACCGCCGCCGACGCGATGCGGGAATAGAGCATCTCGCCCTCCGGCGTCAGGGTCACGCCCCGGTTGGAGCGGATGAACAGCACGCAGTTCAGCTGGCTTTCCAGCCGGTTCATCGAGTGGGTGATGTTGGGCTGGTTGTTGCCCAGCACCCGCGCGGCCTTGGTAAAGTTTTGGTATTTCGCTACATAATAGAAAATTTTGTAGTATTCCCAGTCCACATACATGATGCGTCTGCCTCCTCCATGTAAAAATCACATTGCAGCTATGTGCAGGATACTTTTTACACATTCTTTCTCTGCTCGTATAATAGCAACTGCAATCGGAAATTGCAAGAGGGAATTTGAAAGTATTAAAGTTGGTTTTGAACGGAGGCAGTTACCGTGTCTGAAATCAAAAAGGTCGTGCTGGCATATTCCGGCGGTCTGGATACGTCCATCATCATTCCGTGGCTGAAAGAGCATTACGACAACTGCGAGGTCATCGCCGTCTGCGGCAATGTGGGCCAGAAAGGCGAATTGGAAGGGCTGGAAGAGCGCGCCAAGGCAAGCGGCGCTTCTAAGCTGTACATTGAAGACCTGACCGACGAGTTCGTGGAGGATTATGTCATCCCCACCATGCAGGCCGGGGCCGATTACGAGGGCTATCTGCTGGGCACCAGCTTTGCCCGCCCGATTTTGGCAAAGCGTGTCGTGGAGATTGCCCGCGCCGAGGGTGCCGACGCCGTCTGCCATGGCAGCACCGGCAAGGGCAACGATCAGGTGCGCTTTGAGCTGGCCATCATGCACTTTGCACCCGATCTGAAGATCATCACCCCGTGGCGTGAGTGGGACATCCAGAGCCGCGATGAGGAGATTGACTACGCCGAGGCTCATCACATCCCGCTGAAGATCAGCCGCGAGACGAACTACTCCAAGGACAAGAACCTGTGGCATCTGAGTCATGAGGGCCTTGACCTCGAAGATCCGGGCAACGAGCCGCAGTATGATAAGCCGGGTTTTCTCGAACTGGGCGTTTCCCCCAAGACGGCCCCGGACAAGTCCGAGTTCGTGGAACTTGAATTTGAAAAAGGTGTGCCGGTCAGCCTGAACGGCGAAAAACTGAAGCCTGCCGTCCTCATTGCCAAGCTGAACGAGATCGGCGGACGGAACGGCATCGGCCTGTACGATGTGGTGGAGAACCGCTTGGTCGGCATGAAGAGCCGCGGCGTCTATGAGACCCCCGGCGGCACCATCCTCTACAAGGCCCACGAAGTGCTGGAGACTCTGACGCTGGACAAGCTCACCGCCCACAAGAAGCGCGAGCTAGCCATCACCTTTGGTGAGCTGGTCTACGATGGCCAGTGGTTCAGCCCCCTGCGCAAGGCCCTGAGCGCCTTTGTCACCTCTACGCAGGAGCATGTCACCGGCAAGGTGCGTCTGGAACTGTACAAGGGCAACCTCATCAACGCCGGTGTCTGGTCGCCGTATTCCCTCTACCGGGAGGACATTGCCACCTTTGCCGCAGGCGGCGACTACAAGCAGAGCGATGCCACCGGTTTCATCAGCATCTACGGCCTGCCCACCAAGGTGCAGGCCATTGTAAACAACGAAAAAGAAGGTAAATAAAGAGTTATGCTTACCGCTGTTACTGGAATCAACTGGGGCGATGAGGGCAAGGGCCGCGTCATCGACCTGCTGGCCGAACATGCTGACATCGTTGCCCGCTATCAGGGCGGCAACAATGCTGGACACACCGTCGTCACCGAGAAGGGCAAGTTCATCCTGAACCTGCTGCCCTCCGGCATCCTGCACCCGGACGTGACCTGTGTGCTGGGCACCGGCATGGTGATTGACCTCGAGCACCTCGCAAACGAGATGCAGGCCATCGAAGCCCGTGGTGTGGAAGTCAGCCCCAAGAATCTGAAGCTCTCCGATAAGGCCACCATTTCGATGCCGTGGCACAAGGTGCAGGATGGGCTGGAAGAAGACCGCCTTGCCCAAAAGGGCAGTGCTTTCGGCTCCACCCGCCGCGGCATCGCCTACGCCTACAGCGACAAGTACCGCAAAAAGACTCTGCGTTTGGGCGACTTGCTCCACTTGGACGAGAAGCGCACCCAGAACCGGCTGCATATGATTTTGGACTCCAAGAACATGGAGCTGGCGGGCTGCTACCATCAGGAAAAGATGTCCTACGATGCCCTGCTGAACTGGTGCAAGTTGCAGGCCGAGCACTTTACGCCGTACATCTGCGACGTCGGTGCTTTTTTGCAGCAGGCTCACGACAGCGGCAAACGGATCGTGCTAGAAGCCCAGCTGGGTGCTATGCGCGACATCGATTACGGCATCTTTCCCTTCACGTCCAGCTCCAACACGCTGGCCGCTTACGCGCCGCTGGGGGCCGGTATCCCCAACTGCAAGCTCGACCATGTGGTCGGCGTGCTGAAATCTTACTCCACCTGCGTGGGTGCAGGTCCCTTCGCCGCCGAGAACGCCATGGGCGAAGAGTGGAACGAGAAGCTGCGCAAGGCAGGCGGCGAATACGGCGCGGCCACCGGCCGTCCTCGCCGCGTTGGCCCCTTCGACTGCGTAGCCAGCCGCTATGGTTTAGCCTGTCAGGGCGCGGATAAGATTGCCCTCACCAAGCTGGATGTGCTCAGCAGCATGGAGGAGATCCCGGTCATCACCGGTTACAAGTTGGATGGAGTGAAAGTCCCCCGCTTCGACACCCTGTCTGACCTCGACCGAATGGAGCCGGTGGTCACGATGCTGCCCGGCTGGAACAAGGATATTTCCGGCTGCAAGAGCTGGGACGAACTGCCGAAAGAAGCCAAGGGCTATGTGGAGTTTCTTGAAAAGCAGCTGGATCATGAGATTCAGTTCGTCTCCACCGGTGCCGAGCGCGAGAAGTTTGTGCTGAAGGGAGAATGGCTGTGAGACACTTCATCGAGCCGAACAGCTTTTCTCTGGACGAGCAGTTGGCCCTTCTCGACCTTGCCGACCGGATGGAAGCGAATCCCGCTCCCTATGCGCACCTGTGCGACGGGCGCATTCTGGCGACGCTGTTCTACGAGCCCTCCACGCGCACCCGGCTTTCGTTTGAGTCGGCCATGCTCCGCCTCGGCGGCAAGACGCTGGGCTTTGCAGGAGCCCAGCTCTCCAGCGCCAGTAAGGGTGAAACCGTGGCAGACACCGCCCGCGTTGTCAGCAACTACGCCGACGTCATCGCCATGCGCCATCCCAAAGAGGGTGCCCCGCTCCGGGCGTCGATGTACGCACGAGTGCCCGTCATCAATGCAGGTGACGGCGGACACGCCCACCCCTCCCAGACCATGATCGACCTAATGACCATCCGCCAGTGCAAAGGGCGGCTCGATCACCTGACTATTGGCTTTTGCGGCGATCTCAAATTTGGCCGGACGGTCCACTCCCTGACCGCAGCCCTCAGCCAGTTTGAGGGAAATCGGTTTGTGTTCATTTCGCCGGAGGAACTGCGCATCCCCCAGTACGTCAAGGACGAGACACTGACGCCTCTCCATCAGACCTACAAGGAGACTGCCGACCTCGAAGCAGAGCTGCCGCATCTGGATGTGCTCTACATGACCCGCATTCAGCAGGAGCGTTTTTTCAACGAAGAAGATTATCTTCGGTTGAAAGGATGCTATGAACTCGATGCCAAGATGCTTCAGTTGGCACAGCCGGATATGCCAGTACTGCACCCGCTGCCCCGCATCGATGAGATTAAACTGGATGTGGACAACGACCCTCACGCCGCCTACTTCGATCAGGTCCACAACGGCGTATACATCCGTATGGCGATCATTCTGGCCCTGCTGGGCATCCCCGACCCGTTGACCGGAAAGAAGGTGCTGGAATGCTGAGCATTGAAGGAATCCAGAATGGCTTTATTTTAGACCACATTCCCGCTGGAAAGGGGCTGGAACTGTATCAGCTTCTGGAATTGGAAGATAGTTCGGCATCTGTCGCTTTGCTGCAAAATGTCCGAAGCGGCAAATGCGGCCGAAAAGACCTGATCAAAATTGAAGGGACAGAACTTCCAAAGCGAATTGAAATTCTTGGAAAAGTAGACCCGAACATTACTGTCAACATTGTCCAGCATGGCGAAGTCGTAAAGAAATACCATCCTGTTCCACCGCAGAGATTGGTGAATGTGGTACGCTGCAAAAATCCTCGCTGCATCACTTCCATTGAAAGCGGCTGTGACCAGATTTTCCGTCTGGGCAAATCCGGCGAATACTATTGTGCCTACTGTGGGCAGAAGATGTAGTTTTGTTTTGATACATATATTGAAGGATGTGTCATACTTTTACTGCTTTACCACAATAAATTTTGCAAAACCATCTTGACGTGCTTTGCAATCCATGATAATCTCTGTCACAAATCCCCGCCCCGCAACACACCCGATTCATTTTGCCGCCGATTCACCCGACAAAATCCACCGCTGCGCTGCGTGGGCGGTATTTTTCTTTTTCACAAATAAAATCTTATGTAGTTGTTCAATCTTCCAAAATTTGTTTTTAGTTGTTGACCGCACAACTTCAAAGTGTTATCCTTATGCTTGAAAGAAGCAGAACGTAGTGTCCGCACTGTGCCCGGCTTTCTTCATACTGTACCTTGAATCCTTCATAAGCCGTCTGAACGTGATACTGTGCCACGACCTCACACTTTCTGTGAGCGAGCCAGACAACGCCGCTGCACAAACAGGGGCAGGAACTTCGTTCGGAGCAAACGGTGACTCTCATACATGAGCAGAGACCTTTTACTTATTTTTTGCGTCTTAACAATTCGGAAACATTTGCTGATGAAGCGTTTTGAGCGCAGCGGTAGAGGGCAAGAACCGTCCCGTGGCCACAAATTTTCAATTCTTGAAAATTTCCTGTCCATCCGGGACTTCACTTCTGCAATGCGTCTGCATTTACGAAGTGATCTTGTTGGGGCGTGCCTGCCCCAAACCCTGCTCATGGTTCGCACCTGACGGTGCGAACAGCAACGGCGTGTCGTGCTTACATAACTTCGCCGAGGAGTTATCGAACAGACAGGAGGTACAATGACAAAAACGAATGTTCAATCGACCCCTAGCAATTCCCAGCACAACGACACGCCGAACAACAAAACGCACGTCATCAAGTTCCGTGTGACAGAGGAGGAAAAAGCGTCACTGGAACTCACTTGCAAACTCCTGAATCTCTCCCTCTCCACTTTTATCCGCCGCGCCATCCACAACGTCAAGATCGAGAAAACGGTCATCGTTGCCGGCGGCGGAGAAGAAACCCTGACCGCCGTTTCCACCCTGCTTGCCCAGTGCAGCAGGGTGGGCGGAAACCTCAACCAGCTTGCAAGGCACTTCAATTCCGGCGGTGCAGACACCGAGCAGATCCGGGCGAAACTCCTTGACGAACTTGCAGACCTGACTGCATTCCGGCTCCATGCCGAGAAAGTTCTGGGTGAACTGTATGGCAACGCTCAAGCATATCGCCTCTAAAAACTCGGACTATACCGCCATCGAAGCGTACCTCGTTTATCAGCACGATGCGTTCACTGGAAAGCAACTTCTGGATGAACAGGGCAAGCCGAAGCTGCGGGATTCGTACCTGCTCGACACCCTTGAGTGCGGCGATTTCTCGTTTGCAACGGCCTGTCTGCTGGCAAACCGCAAGTATGGTAAGAACACCCAGCATGGTGATATTAAGAGCCATCAGTATATCATCAGCTTTGACCCCAGAGATGCAGCCGACAACGGCTTGACCATGGAAAAGGCACAGGCACTTGGCCTGAAGTTTTGTTCTGAAAACTTCCCCGGTCATCCTGCCATCGTCTGCACTCACCCGGATGGGCACAACCATTCGGGAAACATCCATGTCCACATCGTGATCGGCAGCATCCGAACGCGAGAGGTGGAACGCAAGCCCTATATGCAAAAGCCCCGCGACTGGCGCGAGGGTATGAAGCACTCCAGCACAGCCCAGACCATGCGGCACCTCCGTGTCGAAGTCATGGAGCTGTGCGAGGGTGCCGGACTGTACCAGATCGACCTACTCAACGGCTCGAAGGAGCGTGTCAGTGAAGCCGAGTATTGGGCAAGACGGCGTGGGCAGCAGAAACTTGACCGTGAAAACGCAGCCCTCACCGCAGCCGGACAGTCGCCCAAGCAGAAGAAGTTTGAAACAGTAAAAGATACCCTGCGGAGACAGATTTCGTCTGTATTGTACCGCGCTACCAGCTTTGAGGATTTCTCTGACAAGCTCATGCAGCAGTACGGCATTGCCGTTAAGGAAAGCCGTGGGCAGCTCAGCTATCTGCCTGCTGGCAGAACCAAGTTTATCCGGGCGAAACATCTCGGTGACAAGTTCGATAAGGCGGCAGTGCTTGCCACGTTGCAGGCAAATGCCGAACGCAAACCCCAGGTTCAGTTCAAGCAGGATACCATCTGGAAATTGATCGACATCCAGTCGAGGATGACCGAGGGCAAGGGCATCGGCTACGAGCGTTGGGCGAAGAAGCACAACCTCAAAGCCATGGCACAGACCTTGATCCTCTTAGAAGAAAAGGGCTTGACCGACGAGGACGCCCTGAACCAGCGCATCGCTGAACTGGAAACCAAGTATCACGACGCACTGGCGGTGGTGAAAGACCTCGAAGGTCGCATGAAAACCAACAAAGAGCTGCGCTATCACGTCGCAGCCTACACCAACACCAAGAACATCGCACAACAGTTAAAAGCCGCAAAACGACCCGCAGCCTTTGAAGAACAGCACCGTGCAGAACTGACAGCATACCGGACGGCAGCAGCCTATCTCAAGGCAAACAACATCACGAAGCTGCCCAGTCCGAAAAAGCTGGAAGCCGAGTATGCGCAGCTGGCATCCGAAAAGGCAAAGTTCTACGAGCAGTACAAAGAAGCCAAGGAAGAACTGCTCAAACTGAAAACCGCAAAGCAGAATGTTGCGTCCTTTTTCCGGGAGGAAGAACCGGCGCAGCAGGAGAGATAAAGGAGTGTGCGTATGATCAATCTGAAAATTGACCCGGAGTTCCAGTCCCAGATTCCTCCTCTGACCGATGATGAATTTAAGCAGCTTGAAGAAAATATCCTCAAAGAGGGCAAGCTGCTCTCTCCTTTGATCGTGTGGAATAATACACTTGTTGATGGCCACAACCGTTATGCCATTCTCCAGAAGCATCCTGAGATTTATTTTTCCACTATGCCGCTCCGATTTGAGAACCGCGAAGAAGCCGTTGCGTGGATCTGCCGGAATCAGTTGGGACGGCGAAACTTGAGCCCCGAACAGAAACGCTATCTGCTTGGGAAACAGTATGAAGCTGAAAAGAAAGCTGCAAAAATCTTTCGGGGTAATCAGTACACTTTAGCAAAGAAAAGTGGTGGTGATCACGGTGATAACCACCACTCCGGGAAGAAAACCTGCGACCGGATCGCAGAGGAAAACGGTGTCAGCCGTGCCTCCGTTCTTCGTGCCAGCCACTATACACGAGGCATCGACATCGCAGATAATCTCTCTCCCGGCATCAAGCAGAAAGTCTTTTCCGGCGAAGTGAAGTTCACCAACGAAGAAATGTCCAAGCTTGTGCAGGCAAGTGTCGAGCATCGTTCAGATATCCTTGCTCAAATCCTGCATCCAGAGGCATTGGAAGTGTTGGAATCTGCCAGCGCAGAATTTGAACCTGAAAAAGCGGAACCCGTTCCCATGCCCACACCACAAACAGAAGAATTTCGGTGCTATCATGTACCGGACGAGTTTATGAAGGTTTACAAATCTTTGAGCCGTGCGACCGAAATGATGAAAAACTCATGGAAGAAAACGCTCAAAAACAATCCCAGCTATTTCACTGACCCGGAAAAGCAGAAGGTTCTCCGCTTCGCAATGCAGCGACCTGCTAACTACCTGACTGAAATCGAAACCTATCTGGAAAAGGCTCTTGCAGAAGCCCTTGAAGAAGAAAAGACCGCATAACAGCAGACACCTGTAAGCCATCAATAAGCCACCAGCCGCAAGTCCAGGGTGGAAAACTTCCGCGCCCTTGCGCCTGATAAAAATTGGAACTTTGATTTTCTCGCCCGACTTTGCCACGGTGGGACGATCAAAGGAGCGTGCGTTTGAACAAAAAGAAAAAGTCCACAAATACTTCCCCTTATCCCGATGAAGTCATTGACCGTCTGGCGCGGGCATTCTACCCGGCCATCCTTGCCTGCTGGAACAGCGAGGAAGGCCAGAGGGAGTTTGCCGCGTGGCAGGCAGAGCAGGCTCATCATGCAAACAACGAAAAACAGGAAGTTCCCACTGGGGAACTCCCTGTTGTACATATCGCTATCGTCTGTGGCTTTTGGCAGGGTGCGTCCTATTCAGGGGCGCACCCTGTTTTTTGTTTTGCCCTTAATCTTCTAGCCCATGGCTTCCAGCCACATTCTTCAAATATTTCTCCGGGTCACCGTTCAGATCAGAATCAAATCCGCATAGCCCAGCGGATCGTTGTAGATGAGGTAGTCCAGTTCCGTCCTCTGCGCCATGGTCACGTCCAATTCATCCTCGACCCCAGTGCAGTCAATGGAGATCATTCTCCCATCCCGGAGCAGCAGCTCCACGCAGCCGGTATCCATGTTGAACTTGCAGGCTCTTTCATCGTACTTCATGTTTGTGTCCTTTCTGCCTTACGGCACTCTTACAGTGATCTGTCGTGCTTTCTTATGATAAGGTCTAGGACGCTTTTCGATGGAAGCAAGGGATTCGTTCTGTTTTCCGAAGAATACAAAAAATCCGAACCCTTCTCCTATTGGAAAAAAGTTCGGATTTTGTTGTTGTGGTGCACCTCCAGGGACTCGAACCCTGGGCCCACTGATTAAGAGTCAGTTGCTCTACCAACTGAGCTAGAGGTGCATATTATCAAGATGCGGTTTCAAACATCTTGATAACTATGAGTCGGCGACTACCTATTTTCACAAGCCGTTTCCAGCTAACTATCTTGGGCACGAGTGA
>NZ_QUFG01000018.1:0-650 GCF_003478405.1 Faecalibacterium sp. AF28-13AC
AACCGAAAAAGATTTTGAGTTTTCCGCTTTTCTTAGTGGATGCATCGTTACGGATCGCACGAAGAAGCTGATCCGGATCTTGTCTTGGCAGTTCCATTTTAACCCTCCTATCTGTCACTCATGTAGAAGTGATTCCCTTTGTGACTCTTTACGTGTCCTTAATCATATATCAAAGGGAGTAAAAAAGGTAAAAGAGAATGCGTATCTGTATTAAAACGCTCTAAAGATGCAGGACTTATTCTTTTTTATCACGAGCTTGTGCCAGAAATTCAATCAGCCGTTTCCTTGTCAGAATCCCGCATAGAGCATTCCGGCCATCAACGATGGGGACAAAATTCTGATTCAGCATTGCAGTTACAACCTGCTCGGAATCTGCATCTATTTGTAACGCAGGGCAAAAATCTCTGCGAACAATGCTGCCAAGTCGGTATCCCTCCTGTACTTTCAAGTCTGTTGTCTGGCAAGCAAGAAGGTGGCGGAGGAAATCTCCCTCCGTCACGCTTCCAATATACTGTTCCTGATCATTCAGTACCGGGACAGCGGTATAGCCATGTACCATAAACCGTTCCAATCCCTGACGAATCGTATCCTTTTCATAAAGAAATACAGTGGAGATTTTGGGAATCATGATTTTAGCTATGTTCATTTCA
>NZ_QUFG01000018.1:660-21523 GCF_003478405.1 Faecalibacterium sp. AF28-13AC
CAGGCACGCCCCAACAAGATCACTTCGGAAATGCAGACGCATTGCAGAAGTGAAGTCCCGGATGGACAGAACATTTTCAAGAATTGAAAATTTGTGGCCACGGGACGGTTCTTGCCCTCTACCGCTGCGCTCAAAACCGTTTCTGGGTAATTGTTTCCAAATTGTTAAGACGCAAAAAAATAAGTAGAGGATCCCCGCTCGTATATACAATCGCCGGTTGACCCGAACGAAGTTCCTGCCCCTGTTTTGCAGCGGCGTTGTCCGGCTCGCCCACAGGTCATGGCACAGTATCACGTTCAGACGGCTTATGAATGATTCAAGGTTCAGTATGAAGAAAGCCGGGCGCAGTGCGGACACTACGTTCTGCTTCTTTCAAGCACAAGAACAATACTCTAAGGTTGTGCGGTCAACAACCGAAAACAATTTTCGGAGACTTGTACAACTATATAAGGTTCTATTTGTGAAAAAGAAAAATACCGCCCATGCAGCGCAGCGATGGATTTTGTCGGGTGAATCGGCGGCAAAATGAATCGGGTGTGTTGCGGGGCGGTACGTTCTTTCTGGGCAATCATCCGCTGAAAGTGGTGGTTATCACGGTGAGCACCACCACTTTTTCAGCAGGATTTGGAATAAAAGGTATCATGGAAGCAAAGGTGCGTCAAGATAGTTTTGCAAAATTTATTGCGGTAAATCGATAGGAGTAAGACTTTTTGCTGTTAAACATTATGGTGGATGAGAAAACAATGCGTGAGCGATGGACACTTCAGCGATAAAAAGTGGCGGAATATTTAAATAAAAACGACAAAAAAATCCAACTGGACAGGAACAAGGGGCTTTACTGAGATGTAAGGACGACACAGAATAAACAAAACAAAAATCCGATCATAATTCCAACTTTCCAAACACAAAAAGGCTTATAGAGAGTGAAGGATCCCACAGCAAGTGAAAAGGAGCGAACAACATGCTGATTTACCCGAAGAACAAGAAGGGCGACCAGAAGGACAGCCTTGTCTGGAAGGAGGACAACTTCCTCCGTCTCCGCGGTCTTGCGGACTCAGTGGTCCACAAGACCGACTTCAAGACCGAGGACGGCAAGGACGTGTTAGCCGGAGCTTACTACGAGCGCATCCGTCGGGAACTTGAGACGCTGGAGGCGGCCAAGCTTGCACAGCTCAGCAAGTCTCTGGGACCCAAGGCTGCTGCACTCAAGGCCATGCCTCAGCCGACCGGCGGCAGCAGCAACAGCAGTCCCCGCTCCACCGGAGCACGGCGTGCCGCACGCGAAGCCGGTGAGCGCCGTGCCCGTGCAGCCAGTGAACGCAAGGAGCTGGCCGCGTCCATCCGGGCAGAGCTGCTGGATGCCGAGGCCGAGATCAATGAAGTCTACTGCCGCGCAAACGCAAGCCTTGTGAAGTACAGCAAGGCAGGCAAGTTCCGTGTGATCAATGATGAGGAGATCCCGCGCTTTCACCCGGGCTTTTCTGCCCGGAAGTTCGCTGAAACCCTGGGTATCGACAAGGAGGTATTCGAATGAAAAATCCGTTCAAGAAGGACGACAGCGCCAAGCTGCCCGAGCAGGGCCGTGAGCGCACCGAGATCGACTACGCACACCGCACGATCGTCCACCATATGTTATACGGTTACCCGGGAGACTTTAGCAGCTGTTCGAGCTACCCGGATTATGATGACCCAGAGATGTTCGCGGACGTGTTGGAGCAGGCTGCCGACGCGGTCAAAAAGCTGGACCTTGACGAGCACACCCCGGTGTTCGACGAGCTTGTCCGCCTGAAAGCCCAGCAGCTGGCCATCTCCAGCCTTGTGGAGACCCGGTATCACCACCATGCATCCGCTCTGAACCTGCAGGCTGATCTCCGACTGCAGGAGGAAAACCTCCGCGCCAGCAAGAAGCTCATTGAAGAGCAGCTTGCAGACGTGAACGCTCGCATCCAGAAACTGGAAGCCTGACATCCGCAGCGATACGAAACACAACACGAGATAAGACCAGGAGGTACAATATATGTACATGGGTGAGCACACCAACGTGACCGAAAAGCTCCACGAGATCCAGAACAAGGGCCGCACCAAGAGCAGCCCGCTGGACCACATCGCACTTCCCCTGACCTTCTTCTTCATGGTAACCGACCTCATGACTGTCCACCTCTATACCGAAAGCCTGTTCGACGAGCGGCCCGAAATGGCCATGCTGGTGGCTGCCTCCATCGCCCTGCTGCTCGATGCCTGCCCCATGCTGGCAGGCAAACTCAAGGGCCAGCTGGACGACATGCTGCCCCGTGATCAGCGGGCGACGAAGCGTCGCATCAGCGCACTTCTGGGCACGGCCGTCGGAGCCTTTGCAATCTTCGCGGGTTTCTGCATCGTGTCCACGCTCATAAGTGTGGAGGCCCTGGGAGCAACGGAGAACCCCACCCTCTACATGGTGGGCCAGTACATCCGTATGCTGCTGCCCATCGCCACCAGCGTAGGCTCTTACGCCATCGGCTTTTTCAGCGACCACCGCAGCCAATTGGACAGCCTGAAGGCCCAGCGCCTGGACCTGCAGGACCTGGCTGCCGACACCGACAGCGCCATCAGCCATGCGGAGTTTGCAGCAGCAAACTTTGACCCGGACCTCCAGGACTACCGCTTTGCACAGGCAAAGCTCAAGAGCCTGAGCATTGCGGCCCGGCAGGCACGCCTGACTGCCCGCATGAAGCTGGCCGAGGAGCTGGGCAGCGTAGAGGCCGCAGACGCTCTGCTGCACAGCGCGGGTCTGGACGACCTGCTGGACGAGCAGCACTGGCAGGCCATGCTGCTGCCCCCTGCCTCGGCTGAGGCTGCACCGGAACAGCCGGTGCTCCGCCTTGAGGCAGAGCCTGCCGCAGAGGAAGTGCCTGCCGCAATGGCATCCTGACCCCAAAACAGATTTTTTCAGAAAAAAGCTGCCTGTTTTCCAACTGAGAAGGCAGGCAGCGCCTTTTCTGAGGTGTAAGACGCAAACCTCCCGAACGAAAGGAAACGCTATGAAGCTGAAGATGCTTACCCGCATGGCTGCCATGGTGGCAGCTGGTTCTCTGGTGGTCGGCCTGCTGGCTGGCTGCAGTGTGATCCCCTCCAAGGACGGTGCGGCGGACAATGCCGTGGCCACCGATACTGCCCTCATCATTACCCAGGGCGACGGTATGCCTGCGCTAACCAACGCCGAGGAGTTCCTCAACAGCGTAAATGTGACGCCGGGCGGCAGCGCCGGACTGGTGGTGGCCGATGGCAAGCCGTTTGCGCTCGGTCCTCAGCGCTTTGACCAGGTCAAGAACAACGACATCCAGCAGGCCCGAGCGGACAAGACAGCACGCTACCAGCTGGTCGAGGCGGTCCAGGGCGCTGCAGCCACCACCCCTGAGACCGACCTGATCTCCGCCATTTCTCTCGCCAGCCGCATGCTGTCCGCCGGTACGGCTGACAATAAGGTGCTGATCATCCGCCATTCGGGTGTGAACACTGCCGTCGCCAGCCTGCCCATGCAGGACCTCGACCTGCTGAATAGCGACCCTGCCCAGCTTCTGGACCAGCTGGACGCAGCTGCCATGGTGCCCCAGCTGAATGGCGTGCCCGTTGAGTTCTACGGTCTGGGCGATGTCGCGGGCAGCCAGGGCACGCTCAGTGCCCAGCAGGTCCAGTGGCTGAAGAGCTTCTGGCAGGGATTCTTTGACCGCACGGGTGCAAACGTCACCTTCCATACCGACATCGTGTCCGGCGACGCCCTCAACAACGGCCACACCGTGACACCTCTGGCCGCTGCAGGCGCACCGACCTTCGTCAAGGTCAGCGCCGAGCAGGTGGCGTTTCAGCCCGACAGCACGACTTTCCTCGATGAGGCAGCTGCCCGTGCAGCGCTGAACGGTCTGGCCGAGCAGCTCAAGGAGGCCGCCTCTGGCCACTACATCGTGGCTGGCAGCACCGCACAGGTGGACAACGCCAGCCGGGAGGGCGCACAGGCACTGTCTCTTGCTCGCGCTCGGGCAGTACGTGACGTGCTGGTGGTGGCCGGCGTTCCGGCCGACCAGATCACCTGCCTGGGTCTGGGCAACGAGCCGACGAGCGTGCGTAGTGCAAACGAGGCCGAAAACCGCTGCGTCTATGTGGTCTCGTCCGACAGCGTACAGGCCACGGAGTTCCGCTCGGTGGGGCAGACCGAGAGCTGACCGGCAAAAAGACAGGACACCCCGGCACAGAATGCTCTGTACCGGGGTGCCTTTTTGTATGCGAAGGTGGCGATGCACCAGCCGATTTGGCCCATGGGGAAAGGGCGTTCGCACTGGGCCGCACAGACAGTTTTCGAAAAAGCACTTTCATTTTGGCGGAAAGTATGATATACTTTATGACAGAATTGGTGAGATGAACAGTTCCGGCGCTGCCAGACGGCTCCGGAATGGACAGTTTTGCTGATTTAGCTCACACCCCGCAAGGGGACGTAAATAAGTTGTGTGTTATGAAAGATTGGCTCCATGCAAGATTTAGCTTACACCCCGCAAGGGGACGTAAAAGATGTTTGTCAAACATATACCAACTCATGTGTCCCGATTTAACTCACACCCCGCAAGGGGACAAACAACAGAAGGAACTTTTCTGCACTGCATAGATGCGGCAGAAAAGTTCCTTCTGCTTTTTTAATTTTTTGCGCCGTTTTCCAACCGGGCACGGCGGCAGAGCCTTTCTCTGAGTGTAAGAAAGAAACACCTGAAACGAAAGGACAAAGCCTATGAAACGTCTTTTGGAAGGACAGCAGCTGCAGCGAACGGTCCCAACCACGGCGGGGCGTGTGGAGCCGGTGGTGCACCTGCCCGGCGGCCTGACGCTGGACGACCGCAGCTGCTGGCAGTACCCCACCATGCTGGTGGGCAATGTGGGCAGCGGCAAGTCCACCCTGATGGAACAGATCCGCCGCCCCGTGCTGGCCCACGCAGACCGCGTGCAGGACACCGTCGTCATCTTTGCGGCCAAGCCGGATGTGCTGCGCTGCCGCCGCCCCGGCGACCCGGTGATCTCGGTCTCGGCCACCGACCCCGCCAACTGCTGGAACCTTTTCCGGGAGCTGGATGCCTCCGATACGCCGGAACTTACCCTGCGTGAAATCGCCAGTGCTCTGTTTGCCGAACAGAAGAAAAAGACTACCCAGATCTTCTTCCCGGAGGCAGCGCAGGAGATCTTCTACCAGACGGCACGCTTCATGCGGGATTTCGGCCGCACCAACAACATCCCGGTCTCCAACGCAGAGCTGAGCGAGTTTCTCACCCGCACAACGGTCTTTGCACAGGAAGGGGCCGGCACCGGAACCAACGGCAGCTGGCAGGAACTGGTAGAGCGGTACCCCACTTACTTTTCTGCCGCCCGGGATCTTATCGGGGACGGCGGAGCCCAGGGGCTGGGTGTACTCAGCGAGGTACGCACCATGCTCAGCCGCCTGTTCATTGGCAGCTTCAACACAGCCGACGGCCGGTTCTCAGCCCTGCAGGCAGTCCGGCAGGGCGGCAAGCGGGTGTTTATCCTCTATGAGCCGGACAAAGCAAGAACGGCTCTGCCGCTTTTCAGGCTGCTGCTGGATCTGATGCTGCAACAGAGCATGAGCCCCACCCTGAACCACAAGGTGTGGTTTCTGCTGGACGAGTTCAGTCTGCTGCCTAAGGTCGAATCCCTGACCGATGCCCTCAGCTTTGGCCGTGACCCTTCCGGCAATGGGCGCGGCGGTGCGCGTATTATTGCGGCAGTACAAAGCGTCCAGCTGCTGACTCGCCATTACTCCGAGGCAGAGGCCAAGACCCTGATGTCCTTGTTCCCCAACCTCATCACCATGCGTGTCATGGACCCAATGTCCCGTGCAGCCTTCGCAGACCGCTACGGCACTGCTCGCGTGATCTACCGCTACATGGGCGAGGGCAACCGGCCCGTGACCACCGACTGCGAGCAGAAAGTGGTGACAGACGCCGACTTTTCCCAGCTGATGAAACCGGGCCAGGCCCTGATGAGCCTGCCCGCCGTCTCGCCGGATCCCTTCATTTACGACGGCTTCCGGCCCTGACCGAAGAAAGGAGAATCCCATGGCTTTGTTCCGCTCCAACCGGGGCATGCATCTTCTGGCACTGCCCACGACCCACGCCGATGCAGAGAACACCCGCCGCAAAAACATCCAGGATGGCGGCACCACCACCGCATCCCGCCTGCTGGCACAGGCCCGTGTCCTGCCGCAGGAGGCGTTGGTCTGCGGCTCGCCGGGACGCATCTTCCCGGTGGTGGAGGCCCTGCAGCGGCAGAGCAGCTGCCCCTTCGTGCTCATCGGCACTGCCCTGGACCTGACCGACAGTCCGCTGCTGCGGCTTCCGGTCCAGTGGCAGGATACCGTGCTCCCGGACCGGCTTCCGGAGGGCAGCGGCAGGATTACGATCAATCCCGGCGAGTTCGGCATGGGCATGATGCAGATGGCAGACTGGGGTGGCACCCACACCATTCTGCTCTGCCTGGGGCAGGGACTTTCGGCCAGCACCGAGCTGCTGGATGCCCTGAATGCCTGCGGCGACTATGTGCTGCTCTGCAGCAGCCTGAGCCGGGCGGTACCCGGCCGAACAGGTGGGCTAACCACGGAGGGCCTGCTGCGCTCCATGCGATATCTGGTCGTCTCGTCCGCAGGCGGCGACGCCCAGACCCTGCTGCAGGTCCTGCCCAGCTACGAGAGTGAGCGGGTGACCAACTCCGTCGGCTTCAACACCCACTGCGACCGAGGCGGCATGATGGGGCACCACGGCGGCAGCGGCTTCAGCTTTGGCCAGAACCGCGAAGTGGTCACCAAGCCCGTGCTTTCGCAGGACGACCTCACCGGGCTCCGGAACAACTCGGAGTTTCTGGTCTATAACCAAGACCTTATGAGGCTCTGGGTCGGAAAAATCGGCTGAAAACCAACCAAAAACTTATCCGCTTTTTTCGTACAACCTGCACATTGCAGGAACGCTTACCGGTGCGCTATACTGGGCGCAACACGACTATGTTGTCAGCTGTATATCGTGCACAAACGAAAGGAGAAACGCTATGAAGCGTATCTACGTGACCACCATTCCTCTGCAGGGCCGTCTCGACCTCACCAAGAACACCTACCGTTCCAGCGCCAATTCCGGCGACATCGAGACCCGTTTCCCGATCCTGCAGGTCCTGCACAACACGCTGCAGGAAGGCGACGATTTCCACATCATCGCCATCCGCAGTGTGAACGGCGATACCCAACGCAACTTCGGCTACCTCAAAGAGGAACTGCAGGCGATGGGCTTCACCGAGGACCACATCCGGGAGCTGCCCATGCCGGACGAGCAGGACTGCAGCACCCTGATCCGCCTGTGCCGCGATCTGTGCGACGTGCTGCCGGAAAAAGGCATCGCCTACATGGACATCACCTACGGTACCAAGACCATCCCTCTGGTGCAGCTGGCGGCTCTCACCTGCGCAGCAGCGACCCATGAGGAACTGGAGGTAGGTGGCGTCTACTACGGCGAGATGCGGCGCGTCAACGGCCAGAGCGTGAATCAGTCTGTTCTCCACGATGTTACGCCGCTTTATCACCTGCAGGGCCTCGTGGGCGGCATCCACGGCAACAAGGATACCGCCGAGATGGTCTACAACCAGCTGGTGTGGATGAGCCAGAACAAGGCCGAGCAGTAAGGGAGGGGGAATTTGATGTACGAGGAACGTGCAAACCTCCGGGCTACGATCGATGCATCGCCGCTCTGGGATGTGGATGTGGCCACCCGCAAGGCTCTCTTTCAGCCGATGCTGAAAAAGCTGAATGGCCGGGAAGAGCCTGCCAGGGACGACCCGGCTGAGGCCGCTGCGGTAGACCCGAAGCTGGAAGAAACCTACAAGAGGGTCTGGGCCGAGTGCTTTGAGCTGTTCCCGACGGAAGATGCCACCATCCTCTCGATGGCGTTTTTCCAGGCTGCGGCGGCATACCAGCCGGACCCGACACGAAAGAAGGACAGCTTCTGTGCTTACATGCAGATGGCCATGCGGCACCTGAAGGCCGAAGATGCCCGGAAAGAGGCGCAGAGCCTGGGCATTATGGACGTTAGCAAGGAGACCGCCCGTAAGGTCCGTCAGGCGTTGGACTACATGGACCGGATGGGTTACACCAGTGCCATGGTGACCGGCGACCCGCATCTGGAAAAGACGGTCGCACAGGCTGCCAGGATCGGCCAGCGGAGCCTGCACGAGGCTCTGCTGAACAAAGATACGCTGGTGTCCATCAACACCGAGCGGGACGACGGCACCGGGATCGAGATTGTGGACACGGGACTGTCTCCTGAAGATGGGCTGGAACTGAAAGAGGACATCTTCCCTATCCTGCACAAGGCTGTGCTGCTCATGAGCCTGGAAGAAAAAGAAAAGACCCGTGCCAATATGGTACTGTTCTGGTCCCCGCGCATTCTGGGCTATCTGCGGAAAAATGAGGCCCCCGACATGCCGGAACGCCTTGGCCGTAGCGACGACCTGCGCCCCCTGGAGAGGGACGGCATTCTGTGGGACCAGCTGATTCTGCGGGACTATGTGCACTTCTGCGTGCAAGAACCGCTTTATAGTGGCGAAGGCCCGGAAAATCCGAAGGAGCTTGAAAGCGCCGCAGTGAACCCACTGCTGCTGCCGACTCGCCGCCCGGAGCAGGACAAGACCGTGGCAGAGTATCTGGGCAAGGACAAGGGAACGGTTTCCTACCATAACCAGAAGTTCGCCAAAATGTTCCGGGAGATGCTGAGCTTCAAGGACACAAAGCCTGAGAAGGAGTTGTAAACACTATGGGGGAGAACATTGCGCTCCTGTATATGAGCGCCTATTTTGCACAGCCTGCCCCGGAGGGCAGCAAAAACCGCTTCCTGCGTACACAGACCAACGAGGCTGCGGTCAGCGCCCTGTGGAAGGACCCTGCATCCCGGCCGGACAAGATCGTGGCCCTGTGCAGCGACACGGTCCGGACAAAGCCGACCGTCCCGGCGGCAGATGGCTCCGGCAATAAGGTGCCCACGCTGGAGTATTTCAGGGATGAGTTCCTGAAACAGCTTGGCGTGCAGCCGGAACAGCTGGTGGCGGTCTCTGTGCCCGACAGCATGGAGGAAGCCGACCAGACCCGTGCGATCTCTGCCGTGCTGGAACAGGTGGCCGAGAATGACAACCTCTACATCGACCTGTCCGGTGGAATGCGCGATACGGCGACGCTGCTGCTCATTGTAGCCCGCTACCTCAAGGACATCCGCATGGTTCAGACCAAAAAAGTGCTTTACTCGGAGCTCAAGGGCAACAGTTCCGTTGTGCGGGACAGCACGGGCCTGTACAACCTGATGGACCTGATTACAGCAGTGGATGCGTTCTTCTCCACCGGTACGACCGAGAAACTGAAAGCATATATGAAACAGACCGGTGAGACGGACCCTGACATCCTGAACCTGCTTGACCGGATCGACCATTTCGCGGATGATCTGGCCCTCTGCCGCGTGCAGATGCTCAAGGCCGACCTCAAGGCCATTGCCCGTCAGATCAAACAGCGCCCTGCCTCGAGGGAAACGCTGAGCAGCCTGCTCTATGAGCTGATGAACGACCGCTTTGAGGCAGAGTTCCAAAACCTCATGGGCAGCCGTTCAGACAGCCTGCCGGCACTCGTGCAGTGGTGTGCCCACCACCGGATGTACCAGCAGGGACTGACCCTCCTGAGCGAGGAAATGCCCACCTATTTGTGTGGTCACCTGTTTCTGCAGCCAACCGGCAAAGCACTGGATTACATGGCACTACAGCCCCAGAACAAAGGCAAGAGCTGGGTGTTCCCAATGTTCCACTACCACTTCTGCCGCGCTGCTTTGTTCCATGAGGCACGGCCCTTTACCGTAAACCTCTGCCTGACCAAGGACAAGACTGAGGCGAACGGAAACGCTCTGTTCCGTGTGGCGACTCTGACCGAAGCACAGGAGTATCTGACAGCCGCAGTGGAGCAGGGGGAACTGCTGTTGGATCTGACCCGGAAAGACACTGTGGCGCAGGGAATCGTATACTACCAGAGCGTACAGCAGTACCGCAACCAGATCAACCACGCCACGGACAGCGCGGTTAAATTTCAAAAGGACACAGGGCTTCTGCCGCTCAGCACAAGCGCCATTGAGCAGACGTTGGGGGACGTTGCGTTCTACCTCTTCAAACTGAAAGAGTGTAAAGCCACTGCCCCGGTGGGCATAGAACTGCTGGACAGCAACAAAGCATTTTAAGGCTCAAAAAGTCATAACAAAAACAGCCATCACTTTCCAACTGAAGTGATGGCTGTTTTTTGTTATCCCCTCGCGGGTATGATCTAAGTGCAGCACAATTTTGTGCCAGAAGAAAGGGCTACACACATTTATCGTAACTTCTGCGGCAGAACCAGCGGCTCCACCGATACGCCGCCCATGCCAAGGGTGGTTTTGATCCCGATGCCGCCGTAGGGCGCAAAGGAGAGCAGGGCGTTCCAGAGCTCCAGCAGCGGCAGGGCCAGCCGGGCCTCCACGACAGCGCTGCCCACAAAGCCCGGGATGCAGGTGTTCTTGATGGGATAGGAGACGGTGTGCAGGCTGTAATCCCGGATGCGCAGCCCGCACAGGATGGCGTCCAGCGCATCCGGGTCGCTCAGCTGGCAATCCGGAAAGGCGGTGTTCCAGTGCAGCACAAGGCTCTGCAGCAGCAGGAATTCCTGCGGGTAGATGGCGTAGCGTCCCGCCTGCTTGAAGGCGCAGGGCGTGCGGAACCACAGCCTTGTCCGGCTGGCGGAGTCCTCCCGCGCAGCCAGCAGAAGCTGCAGGCCGTTTTCCACCGAGCGGCTGCCCAGCAGCTCCATCTGCAGGGGTGCGCCGTGCAGTTTCAGCGTGGTGCAACCCGCAAGCAGCGGCCGCACCTGTGCGGCGAGGGCTTCGTCCAGAAGATTCAGCGTCCACACCGAGGTCTGCGCTGCGGCATCAAAGCACAGGGACTGCGACAGCGGGTGCTCGCCCTGCTCATGGAGCCGGGCAGCGGTATCGGCAGGAAGCTGCGACATCAGCCAGCCGTAGATACGGTAGGCCCATGCGGAGGGCAGCCGTGGGGTCTCTGCTGTGCGTAGAGAGAACTGCAGTTGCTCGATCATAGGATGTTCACCTCGCAGAACCCGGCCGGGTATCGCTTGCCTGCATAGGTGATGTACCGCGCGCGGTGCGGCGAAACGCCAAGGCTGATGTCTGCCTGATGACGTCCGTGCTGGGTCTGAAGAATGCGCTGGGTCCATTTCAGGGCGGCGGCATAGTCGTCCTTCAGGTAAGGGTAACCGACCGTTTTAGAGAAGAAGCCGGTGCCGCCGCCAAGGATGAGGTGCGGGGTGTCCGGGATGTTTGCAACGGGATGGCCCTGCGGGAAGTGCGACAGGAAGGTATCCTGATAAAAGCTGCTGAACTCGGCGATGGCTTCCAGCAGAGCATCCTTTGTAATGGGGTGGATATGCCGGTTGAGGATGCTCTGGTCCAGCGTCAGCCGGAAGCGGATGGTCTCGCCCGGGCGCACGCACTCCTGATAGAGGGGCAGATCCTTGGCATCACCGTCAAAGTCCTCGACCCGGGCAGCGGAAAGGGGCGAGATCAGGGTGCGCCCGGTCAGGATCAGCTTGTCGTTGTCGATGGGGGCGCTGTCGGAGACCTGAACACCACGGAAAATGCTGTCCAGGATGTCGTCGGCGGCAGCACCGGATCTCAGCTTGTTGGCGTAGCTACCCTCTGGAAATACGTAATCGTGGTTGACCTCAAACGCTTCCAGAGTGCGTTTTTTGTCGGAGACCGGCGTCTCGTGCAGCAGCAGATGCACCAGCCACGCCGTGCGCAGCGCGCCTTTCAGGCTGCTGCCGGGGATATAGGCGCGGCCGTAGGCGTCGCGCTGAAACTGATGGATCTCCTTGGTGCCGTTGTAACCGGCAACATCCTCGGTCACGGCCAGGCGATACTGTATCAATGGCTTGTCGCCCATCAGCTTCGGGTGTTCCAGCCAATCTTCTGCAAGATGACAGTCTCTGGTCCAGAAGTCCAGCAGACTGCTGTTGGAGCTGAGCATGAACTTCTCGAACTGCCGCACCAGATCGTGCCGGAGCATGTAGTCAAAAAACAGTTCCATGTTGAGGATCTTGACGCAGCCCTGGTTCGGGGAATAGATGTATTCCCGTTTGCCGATCTTACGGCCGCTGCCAACGAACAAAGGAGACTGCGTTTTCAGTGTCAGATCAAAGACCTGCAGGTGATCCTGCTGGATCATAGTGTCACCCCCATAAACAGCGGTTTCGAGTAGCGGTAAACAGGATGCGGCAGTGCGGTGCCCACATCATAGAGCTTGCCCTGATACGGATGCTGCAGAACCGAACCAGCAGCAAGGAAATACTGGGTCTGCTTTTTCATGGGGGTCTCCACCCATTCGGTGGCAGCAAAGCCGCTGCGCCGGACCAGTTGGAACGAGGCACCTTCCAGTGCAGCATCCATCTCTTCCTCTGCGGGCAGGCTGCTGGTCAGCAGCAGATAGGGCGAGGTGCTGCGTTCCAGCGCCTGCAGCATCCAGCGGGTGGACTCTTCTTCAGCGGTGTTCAGGCAGATGGGGTCACCGTCCAGATGGAACCGGCCGTAACCGGCGCTGGTGCGGCCGCCGATCCCGCTCAGGCCCAGAAGGGTGAAGAGATCCTTCAGCAGCTTGATCTGGTCGGTGCCCTCACAGGCACACAGGACATACAGGCCGCAGCCTGCGTGCAGGCGGTACAGGCCGACAAAGTACGGCTTGGCGTCGGCACCGTCGGTCACGCTGGCCTTGGTCTGCTCGTAGGCCTGGCCAAAGCTCTGGTCCAGCTCGTCCAGCGGGTAGGTGCCGCTGTGCAGGCTGGCGGTGTAGCGGTCGAATTTGGAGGCCGGGATCCAGGCAAGCTTTTTGACCGCCTTGCGCTCAACGGTGGAAAGCTCGGCAGGGGATGTGGATGCAGCGATCGGCTTGGGCAGGTAAAAGGAATTCCCCCGCCAGGGCATGGCATCGCTGATGCGCAGGGCGTCCGCATCGGCAGAGACGAGAAGCTCCTCCAGCGCGGGCTCGCCGTACACTTCCAGCGCCGTGTGGCACAGGGCCGAAAAGATCGTGTCGGCACGCAGGGTCAGGGCAGAGGACTGGGAGCCGACCGCCGAGTCGGAACCACCGAAGTGGACTGCCGTATCAAACGCCAGCTTTAGCAGAAAATAGTTCATACTCTTCGACCTCGGTTTTGAAGGTTTGGCGGATGCCGTCCAGATCAACGTTCAGCGTCTCCGGATAAGGGATCACCTGGAAGTTCTGGAAGCTCACACGGCCGTTGCCGCGGGAGCCGTGCCCGCCAAGGTAGTCCAGCTGGAGCAGCTTCATGGCCTTGGACAGAAGCAAAAGGTCCTCTTCCATCTCTTTGGGGTCGGACAGGTTGTAAACGATGTTGATCCCGAACCGGGAACCGGCAATAACGCGCTCAATCTGGCGATGGGTGGCCTTGGAGGTAAGGCGGTTGATCACGTTCTCCGACTTGACCTCGGTCACGCCCACGCCTTTCAGCTGATCGTAGTTGAGCAGAAAGGCGTCCGCAAACTGCAGCCGCGCAAAGCGGACCGGTTCGGAGCCGCCGAACATCCGCAGGATCACCTCGCCATCTGCGGAAAAATCCGGCAGCGTTTCGCCATTGACACAGCTGCGGCGGGCAAGCAGCGTGCGGAGCTTGCCCTTCAGGCTGCTGCCCGGCACGATGGGCAGCCCGGTGAACGGGTCACGGATGACGGTGCTGTCCACGGTACCAATGGCAGAAAAAGACGAAGAATCGCCGATATGAAGCCCCGTGCGGACAACAAGGTCACACTTGATCAGAATTTTGCCGGTCATGATGCATTCTCCTCTCCGGTTTTGGATTCAGAGTAGTAACGATGGAAGGCGACAAGTGCTTCCATGTAGTGGTAAAAATCAAGCAGGTCCTGCCGTGTGCAGGTGCCGACAGAGGACAGCTTTTCGAGATATTCAAACAGGTTGGCACCTTCCACAAGCTGGCGCACCTTCGGGTCGCGGCCGCATTCGTAAGCCAGACGGATGCGCATCAGCTTGATCTGATTGGCGCTCTCCTTCAAAAGCCGCTCCTCGGTGCGGCGGTTCTCGTTGTTGTAAACGTCACAGGCCAGGCGGAGCAGGTTCTGGATCTTGGTCTTGGTGATCAGGGAGTAATTCTCCTTCATCAACTGTTCCGCAAAATCAACGTAGTTTTCCGGAATGATCGGCTCTGCAGCAGCGGCCTTTGGCTTGGCCGGGCCTTTGCCGGAAGGATGATTCGGTTTTGGCATATCACTCTCTCCCTCGTTTCTGATAGACATAAATGTAGATCGCGGTGATCAGCTGTCGGCGCTGTTCCGGGTCCCGCGCCCAGTCCAGAACATTGTGCGAGAAGGTCCGGTATGCGTCCTGCTGGGCAGGGCTTGCCTTCTTCTCGTCCGGGCGCAGCCGGGCAAGCAGGTAGACGCACCGTGCAAAATTGACCTGGTCCTCCCGGGTATTGCGCAGCAGGTCGGTCAGGTTGTACAGCATGGAATTGCCGCGGTGATCATCGTCCTTTTTCTGGAACTGCGCAAAGAACTGCTCCAGACAGGCAAGTTTTTCGCCCAGCACTTTGTCCTGCAGCACATCCCAGGAATAGGTGTGGTCGGGCACGGCATCGAATAGCGCAGCACCGTTCTTGCCGGGCAGCTTTTTGGCTTCGTCCTCCAGCGCAGCGGTCTGCTCAGCTGCGGCACGGATGGGATAATGTTCGTTGAACATTGCGATGCCCGCGCTGATGGTCAGCGCCCCGCAGGTGTAGCTGCGCAGGTGCTTCTGGATGCGCAGGGCGGCCTGCAGGGTGTGGTTCCAGGCACCGACCAGAAAGACGTCGTCGCCGCCGGCGTAGACGATGCTGACGCAAAGCCCCTGCAGCAGGCCGTTGATGTGGTACTTGAAGAACAGCGACATCTGCCGCGAGAACGCTGCGGCGCGGAACAGATTGACGTACTTCATCCGCTGCACGGGGTCGGTCTGGTCCGGCTGCTCAAAGCCGGCAATAAAGGCCTGCCCCAGATTGTCCACGTCCATGCGGCAGATGGCGATGCGGCGGATGCCCTCCGACTGGTCGGCAAGATCCTCAATATTGTTGCTGGCGGCATAGTCGCCGACGAACAGGTTGACGGACGGGCTGAGCGTCCGGACCAGCCGGTTCTTGGTGTAGGAGCGCACGGCGTCGGCGCAGAGGCCGGAGTCGTTCGAGAACGAAAGGAACCGTTTGCTGCCCCGGATGCCCGGCAGCGCAAAGGCACCGGGGCGGGGCGTGCTGTGGACCAGATAAATCGACTGGCTCTGGATCTGCGCCGACAGGTTGGCAAACCGATTGCAGCACGGGCAGAGACCCTCGGCGTTGACCTGTGCGGAATTGCCGCACACCTTGCACTCCCGGGTACCGTCGGGGATGGCCTGCACACGGTTCAGGGCGCGGAGCGCAGCGGCATCGTAGGGGTGCTGCTTGTGCTGCTCGGCAATGGCGTTGACCCGGCGGAACAGGGCCTTGTAGGGGCTTGCCTCTGCGGGGACATTGCACAGGTCGTTGGCGCTGCAGGGGGTCCAACCGTTGGCCAGGAACAGCTGCACGCCGAACTGTTCGTTCAGCCAGCCGTTGAAGGCCCGGTTCCAGTCGGCAAGGGTCTGCTGCACGGCGGCGGTGCTGGGCAGCAGGAGATAGCAGTGCCCGCCGCCGCTGTAAATGATGTTAGTCCGGGTCAGGCCGCAGCCGTCCAGCAGCTCGTCCATGTAGTGCTCCATGAGCAGTTCCAGAAAGAACGAACGGCTGCGGAGGGACCGCAGGGCACCCTCGGTATGGACGGTGTAGATGAACCGCTGGATGCGGGAAAAGTCGGCGGTGTAGAGCAGGAACGCCGGTTCCCGGCGCAGCTCTGCGGGAGTGTCCAGCAGGGAAAAGGCGTCGGCCTGCTGTAGGTACTCGCTGACGCAGGCCGCCAGAGCCGACGTCAGCTTGAGCTGGTCGTAGAGAGAAATATCCCGGTCCTCGTCCCGCGCGGTGCTGGCAGGCAGGCCGCTGCACTGGGATTCCAGCAGGCCCAGCAGCGCGTTTGCCTGTGCCGGGCTGAACTGCAGGCCGGTGAGCTGCTCCGTCAGCTCCTGATAGAGCTCCCGGTAAACGGCGGCGGGGATGTCCGGCGCATCCTGCACGGGGTCGTACAGGGCACCGTCCGGGCGGGCAGCCGGGACGGAATACCCGGGGTGCTCCCCGTTCAGATGGCTGAAAATGGAGCGCAGGGGCCGGCAGCGGGAGCTGGCCGGTTCGGCGGCGGGGGTGTCGGCGGTCACAGACAGGCTGCGGGCAAAGGCCGCGCAGCGGGCGGCGTCCGACCCTGCGGCCGCGCCGCCGCGCACGGCAGCCCACTCCGGGGTGTCCGGCAGGGCGGCCAACAGGTCGGCTGCGGTCTTGTCGGCCCGGAAGGCCAGCTTGCCAAGGCCGTGCAGCAGGCCGCAGAAGGTGGCCTGCAAGGTGAGTGCGTTCAAGGAATCATCTCCTTCGGGCAAAATAGCAAGGGAATATGCGAAAAACAGGTTTGAAAAGATTTGTTCCCATTATAGCACGGGATCCGACAAAGAAAAACGCCGGAAACAGAGAAATTTCGACCGCTTTTTTGGTGAAACTTCTAGTGGAAAACAGCCCATATTTTATAAAAAAGCCCGCAGAAACTCCCGCAGTTGGAAAAATTGCGGAAAAAATCGGGCACAGCCCAAAATTTCACAAAAAAGCAGCCGCCCCGCTTCGCCGCACAAAACTGTGCAGTAAAGCGGGGCGGTCGTCTGTGTCCCCTTGCGGGGTGTAACCTATAGCTGTTACTGTGTTGAAGTGTATTATCCTACGTCCCCTTGCGGGGTGTAATCGGTGATTGGTCGAACTTTAACCTGATTTCCGGTGGGACAATTCCTACGTCCCCTTGCGGGGTGTGATCAGTTTGTGTCGGGTGAAGTGTTTCATGTGCCGGTCGACTTATCCTACGTCCCCTTGCGGGGTGTGATTTTCTGCTACGACCGCTGGGAGCTGGCCCAGATCGACTTATCCTACGTCCCCTTGCGGGGTGTGATGGCAAAAATGAACAAAAGTGACCGGCCGAAAACCGGCAGAATGCACCTTTTTCATAATGCTGGCACCATT
Source organism: Faecalibacterium sp. AF28-13AC (assembly GCF_003478405.1). NCBI lineage: Bacteria > Bacillati > Bacillota > Clostridia > Eubacteriales > Oscillospiraceae > Faecalibacterium > Faecalibacterium sp. AF28-13AC. The sequence continues at coordinate 17,933 of NZ_QUFG01000018.1, forward strand.
ATAACACACTCTGCGCAAAAAGAAAAGCGGAATGGAGAAAAGAATGCCGCTTTTTGTGGTGCGAACCGCGCAGGAAGTGCGCGTAAAAACCATGAAATTTTGAGATTTCGCACCGAAAATTCCAACTGCGGCTGCTCCGGCGGGCTTATCTTATGTGACCGGACAAAAACAGACGAATGCGAAAGGAGCACACAATGGGATTCTTCAGTTCCCTTTGGGGCAAAAACAGAGAGAACGGCAAAAACACCCAGAACAACACACCGACGGTGCAGCAGCCGAGAATGACGGAGGCGCAGCGGCACGATGCCTTTGTGCAGTCCCTGCGCGAGAACACGGCAAACGGGAAGTACGGCCCCGTACCCACCCAGAGCACTGCACGCAAAGCCGCGACAGGCTCCTCCGAGGACGGCGGCCGGGACCGCGGGGATGACCCGGGTGCCCCCGGCTCGCAGGGCCGCGAGAGCGGGCTGAAGTTTGGCACCTCCAAGTCGGTGTCGGCCTCTCAGGGCAGCGGCAAGGGCCGGGGTGCCGGGCTGGGTCAGGGCGGCGGCCGCAGCGGCGGAGGACATGGGCCCGGCGGCCACGGCGGCCACGGCAGCGGCGGGCATGGCGGTCATAGCGGCGGCCACGGCCATGGCGGGCGCTGAAACTTTTTTGCGTTTTTCCAACCGCAGCCCAACCGGCGGGCTTGTCTGTAGTGTAAGACAAACCTGCTTCAACAGAAAAGGAGAAACCACTATGTTTGAGTCTGCACTTGGCAACCTGTGTATCGTGATCTGCGGCATGACCGTGCTGCTTTCGGCCTTTTTCATCTGGCGCACGGAGACGCTGCCCAACCGGCTGATCGTCGCTGCTGCGGCGGCGCTCGTGCTGATCTTCCGCTGGCAGATCAGCATGATGATCTACCAGTTCGTGGCGTCCATCTTCTCGCTCATCGCACTGTTCGTGGGCGTCGTGCTGCTCTGCGCCCTGCCCTTTGTGCTCATCCGTCTCTTCCTGCACTGAGGGGGGTGAAAGGATGGAGTACGCGTTCACGCTGAATGTCCTGCCCGTGGTCGGCGGTGTGGTGATCGTGCTGGTGCTGGTGCTCTGTGAGCTTGGAAGCACCGGCTTTGGCGGAGGTCTGCCGTCGGGCGGCTACCGGTATTACATCGGAGAGCACACCGTGCTGTATCTCCGGCAGTCCGGCACACGCTGCCGGGCCTATGTGCTGGAGGGCGAAGCCCCGCCGGCGGTGCCGCTGCACCACTCCCGGGGCGGTACTTATTTCAAGGTGTGGGCGGCCTCTCCGGCAGAGGCCGAGCTGGAGATCGAACAGGCTTATCAGCGGCTGCCGGAGCTTGAGCAGTAAGGGCAGCCGCACAACAGAAAGGAACCCGTTATGGCAAAGCTCCGGAAACTGGTCGGGTGGCTCCCGACCGTGGGCGCAATGATCTTCAATGGCTGTGTGATCGGTTGGCTGCACTGGGCAAAGCCGCAGCTTCTGGGGCCGGGGATCTCCGGCGGGGCCATCGCGTCCGGCTGTGTGATCCTGCATTTGCTCTGGTGGTGTCTGGCCCCGGCAGCAACGGCCTGCGTGATCGGCGGGCCGTTCTTTCTGTGGTGCGCCGCGCTGCTGCCGGCGGAGCTGCTGTTTGCGCTGACAGCGCTCCGGCAGGTCTGGCCGGTGGGGGTGTTGCTGGCAGTCCTCTGGTTTGCGGGCGTGTTTTGGTTCCGGCGCAGGAGCTTCCGGCAGTTCCGACGGCAAAGCCGCCGCTGCCACTACAGCGACTTCGACATCCTCTGTGGGCAGGATCGCATCCGTGAGATCTGCCGCCGGTTCGGCGTGCTGCTGGCAACGCTCCTGCTGGCAGTGCCGGTGTGCTGGGGCATGTGGAGCAGCCGGGTGTACCTGACCGCAGCGGCACCCGCGCAGACGCAGGCGGAAACAACGGCGCAGCTCCACGAAAAGAAATTCCTGCCCGGCTTTGCGGAGGATGTCTGGGAAACGGCGTCGCTGGACAGCAAGACCGAACTGGCAAAGCAGCTGGCCGCCTATGAGCTTGCCATGCTGGGGGTGCCGGACGGGACAGATGTTACGGTCCAGCCGCTCGACGAGGACTGGCTGGGCTACTACAGCGCCTCCTCCCGGCAGATCGTGCTCTCCCGGTCTGTGCTGGAAAGCGGGACCGCGCAGGAGACCATGGACACCATCGCCCACGAGGCGTACCACGCGCAGCAGGCCTATGTGGTGGAGAACATCGACTGGGACGATGCTGCGACCCAGGCGGCCTACTACGACCAGGCCAGACGATGGCTGCGGAACTATCAGAGCGGGTACGTCTCGGGCGACGAGGATATCCTGGGCTACTATTTCCAGCCGGTGGAGGCTGATGCCAGAGCTTATGCCAAAGAAGAAACTGAGAGGTTGCAGGAATTGATAAGTCGAAATTTGCAGGAGGATAAATAATTGGTATTGAAATAATTTTAAAATTGTGGTATATACATTATACGAAACATTGGTTTGGATGAACGATCCACCGTTCAATGATGTATAAATGGGAGGTGCCCGCCATGACCGCTGTGATCTATGCCCGCTATTCATCGGATAACCAGCGCGAAGAATCCATCGAAGGTCAAATCCGGGAATGTACGGCTTATGCCGAAAAGAATGGCATCACCATCGTCAAGCACTACATTGACCGTGCTATCTCTGCCAAGACGGACAATCGACCCGAGTTCCAGCAGATGACTAAAGACAGCGACAAAAAGCTGTTTGACATTGTGCTGGTCTGGAAACTGGATCGCTTTGCCCGGAACCGCTATGACAGTGCCCGGTATAAGACCCAACTGAAGAAGAACGGTGTTAAGCTCATGTCTGCCACCGAGGTCATCTCCGAGGGGCCGGAAGGCATCATTCTGGAATCGGTGCTGGAAGGTTATGCTGAGTATTATTCCGCTGACCTGTCTGAAAAGGTCATTCGTGGCATGACCGAAAACGCACTGAAGGGAAAGTTCACTGGCGGTGCCATTCCCTTTGGCTACATCATCAACGCAGACCACCGCTTTGAAATCGACCCGTTGACTGCTCCCTTTGTGGCAGAAACCTTCCAGCGGTACAACGATGGTCAGACCATGCGGGAAATTCGGGATTGGCTGAACGAAAAGGGCGTCAAGAACCAGCGCGGCGGGCTGATGACCTTCAACACCATTCAGCATATGCTGAACAATCGCCGCTACATCGGGGAGCTGAAATATCGTGATGTTTTGATTCCCGATGCGATTCCACCTATCGTGTCCGTAGAGCTTTTCAACGATGTACAGGAGAAGATGTTGAAAAACAAGAAAGCCCCTGCCCGTAGAAAGGCAGAGGACGACTACCTGCTCACCACCAAGCTGTTCTGCGGCTACTGTGGGGCGCTGATGTTTGGCGAAAGCGGCACGAGCCGGACGGGCGAAGTCCACCGCTATTATATAATGTGCTACTGCCAAAAAGCACAAGGGCTGCAAGAAAAAGACCGTCCGTAAACAGTGGCTGGAAGATCTGGTGGTGAACCAGACCATGCAGCTTGTGAAAGACGATGCCGCTATGGAATCCATCATCGCCAAGGT
>NZ_QUFG01000019.1:0-20765 GCF_003478405.1 Faecalibacterium sp. AF28-13AC
TTCCCATCTGGCAGGTTAATGTCCAACAGCACTAAATCAAATTCCCGCTGGCGGATGGCTTCGGCTGCGGTTCTGGCATTTAGAGTAGAAGTCACGCCGTAGCCGTCTGCGGTCAGGTTATAGGCTAACATCTTATTCAAAAAACTGTCGTCCTCGACAATTAAAATCTGCTTCATATCCTCACTTCCTTTGCTTTTTGCAGATAGTATAACAGGCAAATGTCCGAGAATTGTTACAGCGGACGATTTTTCAAAAAAGGGTTTCTTCCTTATTATAGGATAGCCCACTTTACAATACAATGCTCAAGCCATGAACAATAAAGTTTAACAACAATGCACTTTGCATCATTTCGCCAATCGTCCATGAACTATAAAATGTATATGGGTGATGCAGAATGGCGAAAATTGAGGACTGTCCCGGCTTTGAAACGTTCGGAGCGGATGTCAAGGCAGCTCGAAAGGCAAAACAACTTTCCCGCAGTGCGCTGGCTGACATGATACATTGTGACAGCCGGTATCTTGCAAATATCGAAAACGAAGGCACGCTGCCCAGCCTGCCGGTGGTGATTCAGTTGATAAAAATTTGCGGCCTGCCGGTGGAACGGTACTTCAACCCGGAACTCATGCGGGAAGAAAGCGCGGAACGTCAGCGGGTCAGCCACAAGCTGCAGCTTTGCCCGGAAGAATACTTACCTATCGTAGAAGGTGCCATTGACGGTGCCTTACGAATCCATGAACAGGAAAAAGAGCCCGTGTGTGTCTGATTGTCATGCACGGTCATTGAGAGGATGCAAAAGCGTCCTCTTATTTTTTTGTATTTTGCGGGCAAAACGGGGGCGTTTCGGTGTCTTAGTAGTGGGGAAAGGTAACGTAGCAAGCATAGGGAGTGTAGCCACTCCCGGCAGAAATGCTTGCTGGGGAGTACCCCAGACCCCCAAGAAACGAGGTGAAACTATGACGAACCGAACCCGAAAAATTGTTCTGCGTGTTCCCGTGACGCCGGAGGAACGGGAACTTATCCGGCAGAAGATGGCTCTGCTGCATACCCGGAACTTTTCTGCATACGCCCGGAAGATGCTGATAGATGGTTATGTTGTCCACATCGACACCACCGACATCCGGGCGCAGACCGCCGAACTGCAAAAGATTGGTGTCAATATTAACCAGATCGCGCGGCGGCTGAACAGCATGGGGCCGCTGTACACACAAGACGTTGCGGACATCAAGGGAGCATTGGCGCAGATATGGCAGTTACAAAGATACATCCTATCAAGTCAACGCTGAAAAAGGCACTGGACTACATCGAGAATCCAGCTAAGACGGATGAAAAAATGCTGGTGTCCTCCTTTGCCTGCTCCTATGAAACCGCCGACATCGAATTTGAACTGCTACTATCACAAGCCATGCAGAAAGGCAACAATCTGGCCCACCACTTGATACAGTCTTTTGCGCCGGGCGAAACCACGCCGGAGCAGGCCCACGAGATTGGTCGGCAGCTTGCAGATGAAGTCCTGCAAGGCAAATACCCGTATGTACTGACCACGCACATTGACAAGGGGCACGTCCACAACCACATTATCTTTTGTGCAGTGGACATGGTGAACCAGCGGAAGTATGTTTCCAACCGACAGAGTTATGCCTACATCCGGCGCACCAGCGACCGGCTGTGCAAGGAACATGGTCTGTCTGTGGTGATGCCCGGTCAAGACCGGGGCAAAAGCTATGCCGAGTGGGATGCACACCGCAAGGGCACGAGCTGGAAGGCGAAGCTGAATGCCGCCATAGATGCCGCCATCCCGCAGGTCAAGGATTTTGACGATTTTCTGCGGCTCCTGCAGGAGCAGGGCTACGAGGTCAAGAGGGGCAAGTATGTGTCGTTCCGTGCGCCCGGACAGGAACGGTTCACCCGCTGCAAAACGCTGGGAGAAGCCTATGCCGAGGAAACCATTACTGAGCGCATCAAAGGGCGGTTCGTGGAGCGGAAGCCCAAAGAAAACCGCAAAATTTCGCTGCGGATTGATTTGGAGAACAGCATCAAGGCCCAGCAGTCCGCAGGGTACGAGAAGTGGGCAAAACTCCACAATCTGAAACAGGCTGCCCGGACGCTGAACTTCCTGACTGAGCATGAAATCGAAAGCTACCCGGATTTGGAAAGCCGGGTGGCCGAGATCACCGCCGCCAGCACCGAAGCTGCCGCCGCATTGAAAGCAGCAGAGCGCCGACTTGCAGAAATGGCCGTGCTGATAAAGGATGTTACCACCTGTAAGGAACTGCACCCACTGTTGCAGGAGTATCAGCGGGCTGCTGACAAAAAGCAGTTCCGACGTAAACATGAAGGAACCTTGATTCTCTATGAAGCAGCGGCGAAAGCTCTAAAAGAGCAGGGCTTTCAAAAGCTACCCGACCTCTACGCCCTGAAAAACGAGTATAAGCAACTGGCCGAGCAGAAAGACCAGATGCAGCGGCAGTACAATGATGCCAAACGCCAGATGCAGGAGTATGGCATCATAAAGCAGAATGTGGACGGCATTCTGCGGACAGCACCGGGAAAGGAGCAGATGCAGGAACGGTAAGCCACGCAAGTTTTCGTCACAACCCGCTGACAGTTCAAACAATATCTGCTATAATTAAAACAATGATTCTTAGAAAAAATTCTCAAGTAGAAAGGAGATTTTTCAATTGGACAACAACCTCATTCCGTATCAGCCGGTAATCTCCGATATTAAAAATTTGATTACCGTCGGCCAGAACGTTGCCTATAATGCAGCCAACCGTGCAATGATTATGACCTACTGGAATATTGGAAAACGCATTGTTGAAGAAGAACAGAGCGGTGCTGAGCGTGCAGAGTATGGAAAACGCTTAATTCCAGTTCTTTCGGCAGAACTCACAAAGGAATTCGGCAACAGCTATTCCAGCCGAAATCTTCACTATTACCGTAAATTTTACCATTGCTTCCCTGATTCCGAGATTTTGAACACGCGTGTTCAAAATCTTAATTGGTCACATTTTCGTGCTTTGCTGCGTGTTCCCGATGAAGATGCCCGTGTTTGGTATATGAATGAAGCGGCTAATGAAAATTGGAGTGTTCGCACCCTTGACCGCAACATTGGCACACAGTATTATTATCGGTTGCTCCATTCTCCGAAAAAAGAAGCCGTCATTGCAGAAATGAAAGAGAAAACGGCAGCAGAACCCAAGCATCAGTTTGAACTTCTCAAAAGTCCCATCGTGGCAGAATTTTTAGGCTTTCGCACTGAAGATTCCTTTGCAGAGTCCGATTTGGAGTCTGCAATTCTTTCTCACATCCGGGATTTCCTTATGGAAATGGGAAAGGGATTTGCTTTCGTGGCCCGGCAGCAGCATATTGTGACCGATACGGAAGATTACTACATCGACCTTGTGTTTTACAACATCGAACTGAAATGCTATGTTCTGATTGACTTGAAGATGGGGACGATCACCCATCAAGATGTCGGCCAGATTGATATGTATGTTCGGATGTACGATGAACTCAAATGCAAAGAGGGTGACAACCCCACGATCGGCATTCTGCTGTGTGGCGAAACCAGCGAGGACATCGCGCGATATTCCGTCCTGCACGATAACGACCACCTATTCATGTCGAAGTATCTGACCTACCTGCCGACCAAAGAACAACTGCGGGCTGAAATCGAGCGTCAGAAAAATATTTTCTATATGCAGCATCCGAAGTTGGATGATACGGATAATTGCTAATTATCGGTATTGCCTTAGAAACATATTGTAGTGTGATTTATAAAGGAATTTTTCGATGGACTGGCTGGAAGCTTCAAAAGTATCATATTATAAAAATGATGAAGTCCCAAAAATAATTGATGACATCAATCAACGAACTAATTCACAGATGCGTTGCTGTAGACGTGAATTGGTGTGCTTGTTTTACGATTTTATTTGGAATTCTCCTTCTTGCTATTGGGACAATAATGTCTGTACACAATTTTCAGGTCGATTGACTGCAATAGCTTCCCAGCACCCAGACATTATTATATCTGAAAGCATGATAGAGCACTTTCTTAGTGCTTGTAGTACATATTCTCAAATTACAAGCATCATAAATGATTTGGATTCAATCAATGAAAGCGATTCAATAAAAAACCGATTGTACCGTATTCCAACGTATACATCTATTGTTGAAGGTTGTCTAACAAACTTGTTTCGATTTACCGTTTTACTAATTGATCAGTTTTCGGTACAAGACTATTCTGCACAAAGGAAGCTTGAGCCGCTGCGCACAGTTCTAATCAAAAATGGTTTTAGCAATGGCATCGAATCCGTTGATGTAAAAATCCGAAACTCAATCAATCACGGTGGCGTGATTTTTCGAGAGGACGGACGCGTTATTGAATTTCACTATATGGAAAACAGTAAGAGCCTATCGAAAGAGTTGACGGTTTATGAATTTGATGATCTAATAAATAGAATGTACGACATAACGAGTGCAGTATTGTTAAGTGTTTGTCTTTTCCTAAATGAACACTGGGACAAAATATCCGTTAATATGTCTCAAAAGACATTTGTTTCCTTTGCACTTCTGAGCATGAAATTGAGCATTCCATCTATTCGGTGCCGATTTATATCAGATACATCTAATAGTAAACAACTCAATGCAGATTTTTATACCGTTAAAACTGATAGAGCCTTCATTGTTGAAACAGCCCTAAAAATTTCTTTGATGATTTACAGTGTTTATCCTGACTACGACCAATATTATTTGAGTTTCAGCAGCGAACGACTACAAAAGAGCTGGATTCGATTTACAAACTCAGAACTGGCTTATGCTACTGCAACAGGAGATTTTGCAGGTATTGTAAAATCTGCCGCGAATCGTGGTGACATAATCGTTTTTGCCCCCTCTATAGAAAATGTGGATTTACACGAAATAAAATACTTTCGTTTCCCTAACTATGTGTCGGATAAGTTCATTATCAATAAAATAGAGGATGCGAGTCTTGAAGATCGAAAAAGGCTTAAATGTCACTTGTTTATTGGAGATACGCAAGATAAGCAAGAAATTCTCAAAATTATTAAAGATGCTATTGGCTGGCTGAACACCTTGAAAAATATGGATTCACCTACTATCCATAGAAAAAATGGCAGTATGGAAGCGGATGCACTCTATATAAATGTATATAAACATGATATAAGACACTCTAAGGCTCTCCATCCTGCAAATGAAAACTTTGTTTGCTTTGTCGATTATAATAAATCAGGAACAACTACTTTAGTTCATGGTGGTATTTTTCAAAGATCTTGGAATCAGCTATACCATGAGAAAACAGGACTTCTTAGTATTGCTTGGCGAGAGAAAAAATATGCAATACGAAGAATTGTAAAAATTTCCGCCAACGCACCCTGTCCATGCGGGAGCGGAAAGAAATTCAAAAAATGCTGTCGAGGAAAGAATATTTATGACTAGAAGTAACCTATCAGACATAATAGCTTTAGACTATTGCGTCTGGTAGGTTGTTTTAACAATGGCACATTACTTTTGCCGAAAACAATGTGTCATTGTCAATTAATAATTGACGAACCCACATTATTTCTCTATAATATAATGTGTGAATGTCAAGCGAGGTGATAGCATAAACAACATGGACAAAATAGAAAATGGTATAGTCTGCCCCAATGGTATTATTACGGTCGCACAGCTGACGAAAGCCGGATTGCATCGGGGCTATCTGCATAATTTTGTCGAGAGCGGGGAACTGTATCGTTTCGGGCGTGGCCTGTATGTGCAGAGCAGCGCATGGGAAGATGATTTTTACCTATTGCAGCAGAAGTATAGCCGCGGCATCTACTCGCATGATACCGCCCTTTATCTGCTGGGCTATTCTGACCGCACCCCAGCAAAATACACTATGACCTTTCCTAAGGGCTACAATGCACTGTCCTTAAAGCAGGAGACCTTGATTGTCAAGCGCGCTATTCCAGAAAATTATGACTTCGGTATTATTGAAATCCAATCGCCATCTGGCAATCCCATTCGTGTTTACGATTTGGAACGGACGCTGTGCGACATCCTGCGCGGCAGCGGGAGCGATATTCAAATTGTGGGTGCAGCTATGAAGCGTTACGCCGCATCCAAAGACAAAGACATTCACAAATTGATGCAGTACGCAGAGCGGCTTCGAGTGAAACCAAAGGTTCTGCGCTACATAGAGATTTTATTATGATTACAAAAAATCCGATGCAGTTAAAAGCCTATATCAAGAAGAAAGCAACCGAGAAGCATATTCTGCACAGCTTGTGATGCAGAAATATATGCTGGAAAGACTGCCGGAACGCATTTCACTTTCACCTTATAAACATAACTTTATCATTAAAGGTGGTTTTCTGGTGTTTGCTATTGTTGGTCTGGACACACGGGCCACTATGGATTTGGACACGACCATCAAGGGTTTTACGCTGACCCATGAAGCCATTCTTTCCATTTTCAAAGATGTGTGTGCAATCCAGATTGACGATGATGTGCAGTTTGAAGTGGTAGGCGTTGCGGACATCCGAGAAACAGACGATTACCCCGGAATCCGGGTATCGCTGAAAGCCAACTACCCGCCGATCAGTGTTCCGCTGACGGTGGATGTTACCACTGGCGATATGATAACGCCCCGCGAAATCGAGTACACCTTTTGAATGCTGTTCGATGACCGCACAATCAGCGTTCTGGCCTACAATCTCGAAACAATTCTGGCCGAAAAGCTGGAAACCGTACTGTCCCGCAATATTGCAAATACCCGTCCGAGAGATTACTACGACATCTACATTCTGTACGCTCTGCGCGGGGCAGAGTGCAATAAGGCAACATTGCGGCGGGCACTGGAACGGACAACGGAAAAACGCGGCAGTTCTAAAATCTTAACGCAGTACTCGGAGATTATGCAGGAAATCCGGGATAGCGATACACTCCGCAGACAGTGGAACAAGTATGGCATGGAATATGACTATGCAAAGGATATTTCTTTTGATGATACCTGCAATGCGGTGCAAAAAATCATGAATGAGTTGAATTTGGAGAGGTAAATAAAAATTATCGTAGTATCATTTTATGAGTTTTTTTTGGATGTTAACTTGTTTGTTCTTTGCACAATATATATGTTATATTACAATCGAGTAAGAGGTGAGGATAATGTTTGGTACAATTATTATGGATTCTTATAAATCTGATGAAGTTGAGCTAATGTCCCAATATATTGATGATCTCTGTTCACCTATGGATTTGTATGGGTGGGCATCAGCGGGCATCTATTCATTTTGGGACTACTATACTAAAGAGATTTTATACATTGGTTTAGCGTCTGATTTATATGTTAGGTTCAGACAACATAATGGATTGCTTCCTATTTCAGAAAATGCCTGTAAATTCAAACAAATTCGGTCCTATTTTTCCCTGCATGAAAGACTTGGGTATTCAATCTTGGTGCAATCGCCTCTATCCCAGCCGATTGTTCATCGAAATAAGGAACAGTATCAAGATTTTCTGAATATTCCTCAGGGTAGTCCTATTCCTAATTATGCAGGTGAAGAAGGTCTTGAACATATTCGACAGGCTGAAGGACAGCTAATCGAATCATACAAACAAATTGTTGGTAGTGTTCCGCCATGGAATAAAATTGGTGGAGACGTATTCTCAAGGAAATATGCAACAAGAAGCAATTATCTACATGTTGTCCGTGCTTTTTCTAATGGGACGCCTGACAATTATCTTGTGTCGAGAGCTACAATTCGAGAGTTGTCTGAAAATCCTACATACGAATGGTTTGAAATGCAACTCCACGGGCTTCGCATGATGATGCTTTCGTGCGGTATGTCGTTTGAGCAAGCCGTTGCGTTCCAGATGAAGGTTGATCCATATTTTGAAGATCAGTGGAATCGTATCGTAAGCAGTAAATATTTGGATAAAAAGCTAATAGTTTGAACTGACGAAATTTTTTAGTAAAATTACCAGTGCAAAAATAAAACAGCCGGACACAGCGGCCACAAGGCCACCGTGTCCGGCTATTTCTGTGTTGGCAACGACACATCACTTTTGCTGAAAATAATGTGCCATTGTCAAGTCTGTGGTATCACTCACCCACAAAATCAAACCTCTGTCCGTCAAAATCAGCGTCGGTCATTTGCTCCAACTTTGCAATGGTGCCATTTGCCAGCCGCCGCATTTCCGTGTCCATATCCGGCAGGGCGGCGAGCATCCGCGCCATCGTTCGACGGCGGTCAGAAGTGTGGTACATACAAATCAAATTTTCTTCTTCTACGCTGAAATTCATGCGTCAGACCTCCATTTCGTGTTGCTTGCTGCGGGCCGCCGCCTTTTTCGGGCTGGCGGCCTGTTTTGTTTCGGAAAGCTGCTTGCGGACGGAAGTGCGGGGCTTGCAGATGCCCTTGTCCCGATTTTCGTTTTTGCCAACCAGCGCGTAGATGCCGAAACGGTCTTTCACGCTGGACAGGTGCAGGGACTTGTACGGCAACATGGCAAGCAGCTGGTCCGTATCCCGACTGGATGCCAGTTTGGTGAAGTAGGGCGATACCTCCACCATAAAATGATTTTTGTCCGGGCTGTTGGGAGCAGCCAGCCGCTTCATATTTGCCGCGATACGCTGCGCCTCGGCCTCGATCAGCCCAGTGTGCAGTGCCGCAAGATGTTCTTTGAAATCACCGGGCCGTGCCGGTTCTCGACTGCGCTGCTCCTGCCGGATGGCCGCTTGTAGAAGTTCCGGGTCACGGGGCTGCATTTCATACCGCACGAACTCTCCAAAATATTTGTCCGAGCGGCTGTTGAAATGCTCTTTGGGGCCAATTTCCCGCATCCCACTTTCGTAGATCAGGCGATTGGCACCCACAGGCAGAGCGGCATCCCGGATATGCTGGAAATGCTGCTGGTAGTCCAGTTCATACAGATTGCCTTGCACGGTTCCATTGGCCGCACCGGTCAACTCCACCGCATAGGCAAGAATCCTGTCATGGGTCTGTTCACCGCAAAATTTCCATGTATTGTAGGCTTGGGTATCTTTGAGCAACACATCCCGTTCCCGGAAGCAGAATGTTCCAGAGGGCCGGGACAGCCACAACAGCAGCTTATCTTCCGGCTGGTCGCTGCGGGCGGCCTCCCGCAGCATCTTGATGTCATAGGCAAAATCGCTCTGGTAGTATGCGGTGTTCTGGTGCATGATAGCTTCCAGCGCAGCGATCACATCCATATTTTCAAATTTCTGCACGGCTTATACCTCCAATTCCTTTGCCTTTTCCCGTGGCTGTGTTTGCTTGCTCTGCTCCTTTTTTGCGGCATCCAGCTGTGCCCGGATGGACGGCTTTTTCGGTTTGGCTGTGCGGGACTTCTTGGCTTTTGGCGCCTTTTCCTCGGCCTTGACTGCGGCGGCAAGGTCCGTCAGAGAAATTTGTTCTCCGGCCTTTGCTTTGGCCTCCAATTCGCCCAGAGAGGGCGCATTGTTCAGCACACCGTCAATCATGTTTTCGTTTTGTTCCGTGGAAAGCTCTGCGGTGCGCAGAGGATTTTCCCGCAAGAACTCCGGCACCTGCTGGAAGCCCACACTGTCGCAGTAGTGGGCGGTGTCCTGCCCATTCTGGTGCAGCACCACCACATCCGAAACAGACAGCGAGTGTCCCTTGAAATCTGCCGGATAGTCCACATTGAATGTGCGGTAGATGTCCTCCAACGTGGTGCCAGCAGTCAGCGGCGCGGCGTATACTTCCGTATAATTGGCCTTGTCCACGGTCAAACCGGCAGCCAGCAGGCGGTCGTAGGGCTCAAAACGGTAATCGCGGGTAGAATCCTCGTTGCGCAGTTGGTAGATGGAAAAGCTGTCCTGCTGTGGTGCTTCAAAGCCTGCCGCTGCGTATTCCTCTACCGTCATTCCAGCATCGGCCGCTTCCTGCGCGATCTCTGCCTGCACCTGCGCCTTGTAGTCCTGCAAGCTCTGGTCAAAGTCGGCCAGCTTGGGCGGTTCCGGCAAGTTATACTGGCCTTGGTTGAGCAGCGAGCGGCAGTCCTGCACATAGGCCACAACAGTGTTGTAATAGGCAGCCTGTTCCGGCGAAATGTTCTGTTCCTCCCGCAAAGCGGCGGTGGCTGCCTGCTCCATGGCCGAAATATTGCAATGTTGTTTGAGGTACGGGATAAACTCGTTCAGCACCATTTCCCGCTCTGCCTTGTCTTGTTCCCACGCTTCCGGGCCTTTGTTGTGCAGAACAAAATTTCTCCAGCTCTCGTCCTTGGCGTAGTATTCGTGGTAGTTCTGGATATGCTGAACCAAAGAACCCTCTCCGTCACCAAAATCCTGCCGTCCCTCGTAGTTGTCGGGTTGGCCGTTCAGGGTAAAATCAATACGGAATGCGGTCTTGTCGTACCAGCCGCCCGTGTAGCCGTCCTTTTCCCGGTCCGTGTGCTGGGCGGTGTCCAGTTCTTCAAAGACGCGGTTTGCCACGGACAGCGGCATGATTTCGCCGTCCTGCAGCTTGTCACTTTCGCTCCAAAGAATTGTGACCGTAGGTTCTGCGGCGGGGTCTGGAATTTTAACGGGTGCGGGAATTTCGTTGGCCTTTTCCGCCGCCTCTTGGAACGCCGCCAGCTTGTCGCCCAACAGGACTTCCGACACTGCGGCTGTCTGCCCCAACAGATTAAGCGCTTCCTGCCCGGCATCCGGCAGGGTCAGACCGGGCGCGTCCAACTGCCCGCCGTCCAGAGCTTTATTGTCCGGGCCGTACAGGGTGTAGTCATAGCCGGAATCACAGGTCTGGATGAACAGGATACTGCCGTTATCCAATGCAAATGCGGCCTCCTGTGCAGCGGAAAGGTCTGCTTCCCGCTGCTGGCGCAGTTCTGCCAGATGTTCGTCCAGCGCAGAGATCAGCTCATGGGCTGCGCTGCGGATAATTTCCAGAGAGGCTTTCAGTTCGGCCAGTTCCCGGCCGGAACTCCACCCGGCCACATATCCAAAGGAATACTCGGACGTGTCCAGCCCGTAATGCTGGCAGACGGCATAGGCCACGCTTTCGGCCTGCACCTCGCGGGTGCGGCTGTCCGGGCGGTTGGCCTGTTCCGGGTCGTCTGGGTCGATGGCGTGCAACTTAGCATGGGCAATCTCATGGATGGCTGTCTTGATGGTTTGCAGCTGGCTCATGCCCTCTTGGATGGCAATGCGGTTGTCGAGCAGATGAAAGTAGCCGTGCGCCCCGCCCTCGATGTCCTCAAACCCGATGGGCACCGGAGATGACTGCTCCAACGCCTTGAAAAAATCTTGGTAGTCCTGCACACTGCCGGACAGTTCATTCACGGCAATGGTCGGCAGAGGTTCGCCCTCGGTCTGGCTGACATCGAACACGGACACCACCTTGAAAGCCGGAATCTGCACCGTCTTTTCTTCCGTCAGTGGCTTGCCGTCCTTGTCCAGAATCGGCTTGCCCTGTTCGTCCAGCTTTTCCATCTTCTGCTTCACCTTATACGGCGCAGGGGCAAGGATTTTGATGCCTTTTTCGCCTTTCTTCACGGTGCGGTGGAACGTGTCTTTCCACTTGTTGAAGCCGGCCACCAGCTGCCCGCCCTGCATGGCGATCAGCAAGGTGTTGTTGAAGCTGTAATTGTGGAATTTTGCCATCGTGGTGAGGTAGGCTTTGTAGCGGTCGCTGTCGAACAACTGCTGAATGCCTGTTTCCAGCCGGTCCGTGATTTCTTTCATCCGTTCTGCGCTGTCCTTGCCGTTCAGGATGATGGGGATAACTTTCTGCGGTTCCGTTTCAGGCTGAACAGGCGGCGGGATGTTGGCCGCATCCCGCAGAACTTCCGGCGCGGGAAAGGACAGCACCCGGTATTCCTCCGGCACGGGCTGGCCCTCGTGGACTTTCTGCCACTCGTCCCCGCTTTTGACAAGGTAGCCGTACTGGGTGAACGCACCCTGTTCCTGCTGAGCCACATACCGGCCAAACTGTGCCGTGTCGATGCCGCCTTTCCATTCTTCCGGCATATCCACCATGCCGGAGCGATTCAGGTAGTAATCTCCTAGCTGGGCAGGCCCGTGCACATCCGGCAGATGCACATAGTAGTCCACGTTTTCGGGAAAGTCGGTGATTCTCCCGATGCTGAAAAGCTCACTCTGCGGGGCTTGCAAGGCGGCGTTCAGTTCTGCGCGTTCCCCGGTAGAGAGTGTTTCCAGTCGTGATGCCAGAAAGTTCAGTTCGTCCACATTGGATGCCAGCACCATGTTGTAGGGGATGGCAAAACGCTTTTCTTCCTCGGCAAAATAGCCGGAAATGAAAAGGCCCTGCGGGTTATCGGACGAAATGTCGATTTGCCGCAGAGCCGCTTGTACCTGTTCGGTTGTGGTGGGAAGGTCCAGCCAGACACCATCCCTGCTTTGCTGCCGATTTTGCAGCTGGATGGAAAATAATTCGCTCATTTGGTCACACTCCTTTTTTTGCTATCCTACGGATAGAGAGAGCCGGTTATGGCAAAATGAATGCTTCACCTTACCATAACTGGCCCTCGTATTTTTGCCTTACTCTTTGCGCTCTACCCGGTAATTGACGTACTTGCCTCCCGTATCTGCCAGAAGCACCGTTGCATCATAGGTTTTGCCTGTTTTCTCGGAGTAGAGGCCCTTTACCTTTGCCTTACCGTTTTTGAGCAGAGCGGCGGCGATCTTCGGGGTGAACGCCTTTTTCCGCTGCTCAAAGAAGCGGTCATTCTTCCACATCACGAACTGACAGCCACGATTCCCGCAGTAGAAGTTTTTCTTGCCCTCGTAGACGTTTTCACCACACCGGGGACACTTGCCGATGATAACCCGTTCCGACTGGAACAGGTTTTGTTTGTCCGCGCTGATGCAGGAATAGGTCTTGATCAGCTGACGCACCTGCGCTTCAATTTCGGCCATGAACTCGTCCGGGTCTGCATTGCCCTTGGCAATCTCGGTCAGACGGTTTTCCCATTCAGCAGTCAGAGCGGGAGAGGTCAGGCTTTCCGGCAGAACCACCGCCAGATTGACGCCGTCCTTGGTGGGGACAAGCTGCTTGCCCTTGCGCTGCACAAAGCCCATTTGCACCAGTTTTTCCAGAATCGCGGCACGGGTGGCCGGAGTGCCCAGCCCCTTACGTTCCGCTTGGCCCAGGCCACCCTCTCTTGCTCCTGCGGAGCAATTCACCTTGTCCTCCGGCATATCCTCGGCCCCGGCCCGCTCCATTGCTGACAGGAGCGTATCTTCGGTGTAGGCTTTCGGCGGGGACGTGAAGTGTTCCGAAACGTTAGCCGTCACGGAAAAACTCTGTCCCTCGGCCAGTTCCGGCAGGGTGTTCAGCACTTCTTCCTCGGTATCTGCTTTCAGGGTGGAGCGGAACCGCTGGTCGATTTCTTTCCAACCGGGGACAAGCACAGTCTTTCCTTTGGCGGCGAACTCGTTCCCTGCACAGGAGAACACTGCAGTCACAGTTTCGTACTCATGGGGTGCAGCCACGGCGCAGAGTAGCTTGGAGCAGACAAGGTTCATCAGCTTGCATTCACTCTCGGCAAGACCAGCGAAGCCCTGTTTTACAAATTCAGCAGTGGGAATGATGGCGTGGTGGTCCGATACCTTTTTGCTGTTCAGCACCCGGCCCACATCCGGGGTCAAGTCAAGCCCTTGGGCAAAGGGCAGCAGCCCCAGCAGGTCAGACACAAGATGTTGTGCTGTCTGGCCCATATCCTCGGTCAGATATTGGCTGTCGGTGCGGGGATAGGTCAGCAGTTTCTTTTCGTAAAGCTGCTGGGCATAGTCAAGGGTCTGCTTTGCCGTGAAGCCAAATAGACGGTTCGCCTCCCGCTGCAAGGTGGTCAGGTCATAGAGCTTGGGCGGCTGTTCTGTCTTTTTCTCCCGCTTGACAGAAGAACAGATAGCAGATGCCCCGGCACAGGCTTGTCTCAAAGTGTCGGCCTCGTCCATGCTGGCAATGCGCCCACTGTCTGCTTTCAGGCTGCCGGACTGGATGCCGACCGTGTAATACTTTTCTTTTTGGAAACGCAGAATTTTTGCATCCCGGTCCACCAGCATTTTCAGTGTCGGGGTCTGCACCCGGCCCACGGTCAGGGTCTTGTGGTACAGCACCGAAAACAGCCGCGTTGCGTTGATGCCCACCAGCCAATCCGCCTTTGCACGGCAGAGGGCCGATTGATACAGAGCATCATAATCCGAATCCGGGCGCAGGTTTGCAAAGCCCTCCCGGATAGCGGCATCCTCCATGTTGGAAATCCAGAGCCGCTTCACAGGTTTTGTGCAACCGGCCATTTGGTAGACGAAACGGAAAATCAGTTCTCCCTCCCGGCCTGCGTCGGTCGCAGCGGTCACACTGTCCACATCCGAGCGGTTGAGCAGGGCACGGACGATTTCAAACTGCTGTTTCTTTTCGTCCGGGACAATGAACTGCCACGGCTGGGGCAGGATGGGCAAATCTTCATACTTCCACTTGCAGTATTTTTCATCGTACTGGCCCGCCTCGGCAAAGGACACCAGATGCCCGATGCACCAGCTGACCAGATACCCGCCGCCCTGCCAATAGCCGTTTTGCTTTTCAGTGGCCCCGATCACGGCGGCGATGCTGCGGGCTACACTGGGCTTTTCGGCGATTACCAGCTGAAAGCTCATGTTTCGTCCTCCTGTCCGTCCTCTGAATGAATCTCGATTTCAGCAGGTTCCTCGTCTGCATCTTCGTCCTCGCCAAAATCGTACTCGTCCAGATCATCGTGCCCGGTGGTATCGGCCTTGGGCTTGCGGAACTTGAAATAATAGAGTGCCGCGCCACCGCCAGCCAGAGCCAGCACCAGCAGGATCATCAGACTGCCCATGCTGGACTTCGGTTTTTCCTGCGGCGTTTCAGTGTCAGTTTTCACCGCTTCCGGGGCTGTGCAGTTGCGCAGGCTCTTTTCACACAAGGGGCAGTTTTCGTTGACGTTTCCGGCCTCACATTTCACCGTGCAGGTGCAGACTTCGGCGGCCTGCGGTTCTTCATCCAGCAGGGCCAGCAAGTCGGCATCGTCCACTTGGTTCAGAAAGTGGACAGAAGTTTCCTTGTCCTCGTTGGCGCGGTCAATCAGGATGTAAAAATAATTCCCGGCCTTGGTGGTCACAGTGATAAGCTGCTTGTCGCCGTAAAAATCATCCACCAGTGTTGCGTTGCCTTTGGGCGTGATGGACACGCCCTCCGGCTCCATGCCGCCAGTGGTAGTTTTCTCGTCCAGAATTTCCGGCAGAGGTTCCGGGGCAGGGTCAGAGCCGCTTGCAAAAGCTGGCATGGAAAAGGAGCAGAGGCAGAGGAGGATAGCCAGCAGTCCGGCAGCGAAACGGTTCCAGTTATCAGGTTTCATCGGCGGCATCCTCCTGTTTGTGGTACGGGGTAACGGTGGGTGCAGCGTTCAGCGCACCGCTGCGCAGAAAAGCCGCGAACTCGTCCGGCTTCATGTTCATGCTGCGCACCAGTTGAATGATCTGCAAGTTTTCCTGTTCAGTTTTTGCAGCCTCCAGTTCTTTCAACTGCTGCTGGTATTCGCTGATTTTTTCTTTGAGCCGTTCAATATCGCGCTCAATGCGGGAAAGTCTTTTTGCCATACAAAATCCTTTCTGGCGTTACGGTAAACGCCCATAGCTGTAAAAATGTTCCTGCCAATATTTTGAGTTGAGGTTTGTGTAGGAGATAGGGTCGCCGCAGTGCAGCATGATGGAATTGCCTACATAGATACCGCAATGGCTCACGCCGGGGGTATCGTAGGTGCCCTTAAAAAACACAAGGTCGCCCGGTTTGACCTGCGCCGCCGAAACAGGAGTACAGAGGTGGTAAAGGCCCTGCGCGGTCTGGCGGCCCACGTTCCAGCCGGAATGATTCAGCACCCACGAAATGTAGCCGCTGCAATCAAAGCTGGTGCTGGGCGAACTGCCGCCCCACACATACGGGTAGCCGATGTACTTGGTTGCTTCCTCCATCATGGCGGCAAACCTATCATCCTTTAGTGCTTCCGGGGGAATATCGTAGTAGGTGGGCTGTTTGATGGTGGACGCATTGGGGTATTGCGCTTTGCCAAACAAATCCGGCCGGTTGCCCAGCGTGCGCATATAGAGCGAATAGGCACTAAGCTGTTCTTCGGTCAGCACTTCCACGGGCAGATGGGACAAATCCTTGTTCTTCAGCTTGACCGTACAGATGTAGTATTCATACGGCTCTTGGTAGGTGATAACCTGCGGCACACCATACGGGCCAATAATGACCATCATTTTTGTACGGTAACGTATCTGCATGTTCACGGTCTCGGTCAGGATGTACTGCTTTTCAAAGAGCATTTCAAGTTCGCCCTGCACCTCGGCCAATGTAAAAACGCCATCATGGAGCGCGGACAAAATCGAGATCAGCACATAGGGGTCATGCTCGATTTCGTCCAGATAAAAATGGTATTCATCGTAGTTGTGGGTAGCCTCGTAGGTGTCGAGATACCGTTGCAGTTTTTGTTCCAGCTTGGCGTAGGCTTTCTCTGCACCCAGCATATCCTTGTCCTTGGAAAAGTAAGAGGATGCCGTCACGCCGGTTCCAGCGGTGCCCGCCATCACGGTGCAGGACTGCAAACCCGTTATCAAGAGCAGAGCCAGCAGACCGAACACCGCCACGATCAGAATGGTTTTCCAGTTCTGGGCAGCAAATTCGGCCACCCGTTCGCCGCCTTCGGCTGCCAGCTTTGTTACCCGGAAACCATTTTCTGCGGTAGTGGCTGCACCCTGTGCGGCGGCTTGTCCGGCCTGCCGTGCAGCTTTGGCGTACTGTTGCTTGATACGCTGTTTCTGCCACATCCGGGAAATGGGATTGCTGGCGGACTGCGCGATCTGCGGATTGTCCCGCAAAGATTTCTGGTAAAAGTATTCTGCATTGGCAGACATGAGCTGACGCTCTGCCTTTTCCACGGCCTTGTAGGGCTTCATCTTGTGGTGCCGGATGCCGCTGCGGATGGCTTTGGCGGTCTGACGCTCCACCAGTTCTTCACCTTTGTGGCCGCCCTCCACGCCCACATTTTCGTGTTCGACCTCGTGGATTTTTCCGTGAGCGAACAGCAATGCTTCCGACAGCGGGCGGCTGGCCGGGTTTGGTTTCAGGCTGGGCGGGCCTTTGTCCTGCTGCTCAAACCGCAGGGTGGATTTTGCCTTGCCGCTGGCTGCATCGTAAACTTTTTCCTTGACCGGGACACGCTTCTTCGGCAGAGCGGCGCGGGCCGCATCCAGCTTGTCGGCCTTTGCTTCCGCCTTGTGGATGTACGGCTGCAACTCCGGGTCTGCCCGTTCGTCCTCGGTCAGTTCCAAACGGGCAGCGGAACGGTGCAGACCATCTTCACTTTTGGCGGTGGCCGCTGTTTCTGCTGCCTTTTTCGCTTTCTTTTTATTTTTATGCCCGTCCTTGATGTCCTCGGCCCGTTCCAGAATTTTTTCGGCCTTGCCCTCGGCATCCGTGGAATAATCCTGTTCCGCTTCCCGGCTGGAAATGTTCTCCACAGTGCCGTCCGCTTGATTTTCCACCACCAGACCGTCACGGGTCATGGTCTGGGTGACTTTGGCTTTTGCCTGCAATTCTTTCAAAGCTCTTCACCTCTCATCGGACAGCGGCCCGTTTCAATGTCCGCAATGTATTTGAGAATCGGGAACACCTGCGGCGGCGAAACTGCATTGCCCAGCGTTTTCATCCGCTTGCTGCGGTTTGGCACATCTTCGGTCAGGCGCGGGATGTCGGCGAGTTCTTCGGCCCAAAGGGAATGTCCGTCCATTTGCGCGGGAAACCCATCAGCCACTCTACCCAGTCCGGGTTGAGGTAGGGCTTTTCCAGCGTGGTAGGTGTCATGCGGTAGACCACATGGGAAAGCCGCGCTGTCCACGCCTTGCCATCCTTGTTCATTTTGCGGTAGCTGCCATTTGCAGAAATCTGGATGTCCAGCCCCTTGCCCACATCCCCGGTGTCGCTGGCAAGGGGCGTGGGAAGCAGCGGAGCCAATGATGAATACCCGTTTCCGTTCGTGCCACGCGCCAACGGCAGCAGCAGGTAATACGAAAACCCGAACATCGTAACCTGCCTGCTCCAAGTCAATGAGCGTTTTGTCGAGCCCCATACGGAGGAAGCCAGCAACATTTTCTCCAAGCACCCAACGGGGCTGCAATTCCCGGATGACCCGCAGCATTTCGGGCCAGAGGTAGCGTTCATCGTGGAAGCCGCGCTGCCGCCCTGCGGTGGAGAACGGCTGGCACGGGAAGCCACCTGAAATGAGGGTGACGGTGCGAAGTCCTGTTTTTTCAAAGAAAGCCTCCTTTGTTACGGTGGTGATGTCCTGAAATCGGGGCACCTCCGGCCAGTGGCTTGCCAGCACAGCGGCGGGGAAGGCTGCCCACTCGCATTGGCAGACCGAAGTAAAACCCGCTGCTTCTGCGGCAAGGTCGATGCCGCCGATGCCGGAAAACAAGCTGAAATGCGTTAGGCTCATAGCTCCACCACCTCGTTGAGCCGGGTGGTCATGATTTTATAGAGCTGGGTGTTTTTCGGAATGGGATTGGAGAACGGCAGCACCACATTTTCAAAAATCAGCAGTCCCTCGCCCGGTTCGGAATTGTCGATGTACTTCTGCTGGTCTGCGGAAAGGTTCAGCCGTTCCGACAGGATTTTGCGGTCGCCGGATGCCTGATTCAGCAGCGTGATGAAGTCGCTGTTTTCCAGAATGTTCTCGATCTCCGGGGAAGAAAGAAGGTCCTTCACATTCTGGGTGGCGCCCGTGGGCACACCGCCCCATTTGCGGAAGCGTTTCCAAATCTCGGCACTGTACGCGGCGGTCTGTTCCTCTTTCAAGAGCAAGTGGAACTCGTCTGCAAAATACCATGTGGCGCGGCCCTGACTGCGGTTCTGGGTGACACGGCCCCATATCTGGTCTTGGATAATGAGCATCCCCAATTTTTTTAACTGCTTGCCTAACTCTTTGATGTCAAAGGCCACAAGCCGGTTGTGGATGTCCACATTCGTTTTGTGGTTAAACACATTCAGCGAGCCGGACACATACAGATCTAATGCCTGCGCCACCCGGTCCGCTTCCGGCAAGTGCTGGTCGAGCAGGGCTTGGTGGAGGTCAGACAAAATCGGCATATTCTCCGGGCAGGGATTCGCCAGATAGGGGCGGTAGATGGCTTTCACGGCACGGTCTATCACGGTGCGCTCAATCGCTTCCAGACCTGTTTTGCCGCCCATGACCAGTTCACAGAACGACAGCACAAAATCCGATTTTAGGGCCAAAGGACTGTCATCTTCGGAGTAGTTCAGGTTGATGTCCAGAGGATTCACATAGTCCTTGCTGGTAGGCGAAAGTTTGATGACCTGCCCATGCAGCCGCTTGACCAGCGGGTAATACTCGGCCTCTGGGTCTGAAATAAAAATATCGTCAGCAGTCGTTAAAAACACACTGACGATTTCAGACTTGCAGCTCATGGATTTGCCGCTGCCGGGCGTACCCAGCTTTAGGCCGTTGGGACACCGGGCCTGCTTGCGGTCCAGCATGATCATGTTGTGGGATTTTGCGTTGATGCCGTAGTACATGGCCGCACCGCTCTGGAAAAGCTCCTGCGTGACAAAGGGCACAAACACCGCCACGTTGGAGGTGGTAAGGCTGCGCTGAATCTTTATCTGGTTGATACCCAGCGGAAGGCTGGATACAAGGCCCTGTTCCTGCTGGTAGTCCAGCCGGACAAGAGAGCAGTTGTACTTCTGCGCCACGCCCGCCGCTTGGAACACATCGTTGCCCAGCTTTTGCTTGGTGTCGGCCACGTTCAGCACTAAAAAGGTCAGTATGAACAATCGCTCATTTCTTGTTTGCAGTTTGTTCAGCAGCTTTTTGGCATCCTCGCCGTAGGTGGCAAGGTCGCTGGGCAGGATATCCATGTCGTACCCGGAACGGACAGCCTTTTTCTGTTCCTGAATCTTCATGGCATCAAGATCTGTGATTTTCCGTTTGATGGTTTTGATGGCCTCGGTCTGGTCGATGGCCTGCACATGGAGATTGACGAGAATCCCGCTTTCCGTTTTGAGGAAGTCGGCCAGCATTTCGTCCGAAAGTTCCGGCGCAAGGATTTGTAAAAAGCTCACAGCTCCATACTTGCCGCCCATCCCAAAGGTCTTGGCCGTGCCGAAACAGAGGGAGGACGGGGCCACAAAATCCTTGGTAGACAGGCCGGAGGGTGCCAGCCAGTCCCAGTCAAAGCGGAACGGTTCGCCGTCCGGGTGGAAGATGCCGTGCAGCACTTCCAAACGCGCCTGCCCGTCCATAACGTGTGCCACACAGCCCATGGTCTTGAAATAGCCCAGCAGGTCAAGGCCAATGCGCGTCAGCCGAGCCCGCGCAGTTTTCAGGCTGTCGGCATCGATGGTGAACGTCAGATATTTGGTTTTGACAATGCCGTTGTTTCCGCTGGCAAGCTGCTTTTGCAGGATGGCGGTGTACTCGGCGCGGATGTCGTCAAAATCATCCCCCTGTGGTGCGATCTCAAAACTTTTTGCGTACTGCACCGGGTCAACCTTGCGATTCAAAAACGAAAGCTGCACATGGATGGAAGCATCCACATAGTTGTAGAGGTCGCACAGGTGTTCAAAGATGGCGGTTCTTGTTTCCGGCTGGGCCAGCTGATAACTGATGTCCTCAAAGGCAATGCACTTGGAGAATGTGCGTCGGTCAATGCGGCACACACC